>DATKTF010000595.1:0-2077 GCA_035531255.1 Cellulomonadaceae bacterium | reverse complement strand
CCGGGCACGGGCTCATCATGCGGCACAACAACAACGGCGGCGCCGACCAGTCATCCATGACGACCCCCGACTACGAGCCCGTGCGCACGATGACCACGAAGGGCCAGCAGTCGCTGCTCACCGGGCGAACCGTGAACATCGACGACGTCCACTTCCGGATGCTCGAGCCCGACGAGATCAAACAGGCCATGGCGTTCCCCGCCGAGTACCTCATGAAGGGCAACCGGCGCGAGCAGGTCAAGCTCTCCGGCAACGCCGTCACCCCACCGTCCGCACGGGACCTCATCGCCACCGTCGTCGCGGCCATCACCGGGGAGGTGACGGCATGAGCTTCACGGTCCGCGCCGGCACGATCACGTGCGACACGTGCGCCACCCAGGAGACCTCCACGTTCCGCACGGTCCTGGACCAGTGGGCGAAGGGTCACCGGTGTGTCCTGCACCGACCACCGCTACCCCGCCGACCACCACGCACCACCGACCACAACACCGAACGCGAGTACCGGGCACACCTACGCCACGGTGAACAGCCCTGCGACACGTGCCGGGTCGCGCACCAGACCTACGACACGCTCCTGACCCTGCGCGCCGCGTCACGGGGCGTGGCCGCATGAGCGCCCAGACGATGCGTCCGGTCGTTGACCGGACCCGGAACCGGTATGACCGTATGCGTCAACGCGCGGTGCGTGCGGGAACGTGGACCGACGGGCTGCAGGACCCTGGACCGTTAATCGCGCACGTCGCCGCCCTGCGCGAGGGCGGCATGTCGGCCCGGTCGATCGCTGCCGCAGCCGGGGTGTCGCTCGCGACCGTGTCGGCGCTCGCGTGGCCCGACCGGCACGGGTCGGCGCGAACGCGCGGCGTGCAACGCCACACCCACGACGCGATCCTCGCCGTCCGCGGCCCACACCAGGCGCCCCCGAACGGTCTGGTCCCCATCATCGGCACTGTCCGGCGCCTGCAAGCCCTCGCCCGCATGGGCTGGACCGTGCGCGCCATCGCCGCCACGGCCAACATGCCGCACCAGAGCATCGCGGGACTGGACGGTGCGCGGCGCATCCGCAAGGCCACCGCCGACGCCATCACCCGCGTCTACAACGAGCTGTCCATGCGCCCGGGGCCGTCTGACATCACCCGCCGGCGTGCCGCCGCTGCCGGGTACGCGCCGCCCCTCGCGTGGGACGACGACACCGTCGACGACCCGAACGCCGAACCCGAGGGCGCCGGTTACACCCCGGGGCCCGTCATCGACAGGATCCGCGAGCTCGAACACATGGGCCTGGACCGGCCCGGGATCGCTGAGCGGCTCGGCGTCACCCGGGACGCGATCGACACGGCAATCACACGGGCCGCACGAGCAGCGAGGGACGCCGCATGACCCCCGCCGACCGCGCCCAAGCCCTCCGCGACGAAGCCGACGCCATCGAAGCCGACACCCGGTACGGGACCCGCGTGCGACTCATCACCCCCGCCATCCTCCGCGCCCGCGCAGACCGATACGAGAAGGAGGGCGCGAGGTGAGCCCGACCCAGACCCAATACCGGGACATGGCCGCCGCGAAGATGACCGAGTCCGACCTCCTCGGATCGGTTCGCAGAATCGCCAAGGACCTCGGCCTGCGCGCCTACCACACACACGACTCCCGGCGCTCCGAACCCGGATTCCCCGACCTCGTCATCGTCGGCCCTGACGGCGTCCTGTATCGCGAGCTGAAAACCCAGAAGGGCCGCGTCCGACCCGAACAAACCGCATGGATCACCGACCTCATCCGCGCAGGCCAGAACGCCGGACTATGGCGACCAACCGACCTGCTCAACGGCACCGTGCTCGACGACATGCGCACCATTACGAGCATGGGAAAGGTGGCGTGAAGTGCTAGAATTTGACCCAGTAAATAGGTCGGCCCCGGGGACGTTGGAAGCGTCAAACCCGGGACCTGGCCCCTTGGGTGAACAAGGAGTTGACATGGATTCTACCGCAGATCGGATCGCGGCGTCTCGCGAGAAGATCGCCCGACTCGAGGCTCGCCTCACCGGCGCGTCCGCCGCATCCGAGTCCGCGACACCCGGCGGGCTCAC
>DATKTF010000594.1:0-3744 GCA_035531255.1 Cellulomonadaceae bacterium | reverse complement strand
TCACGCGCGTGACCGGGCTGGATCCGACCCAGCCGTTGACGTCCGTGTCACGGCCGACAGCGACCACGACCGCACCCGACCCCGGAACGCTCGCTGTCACCGTCACCGGGTGACCTGCCAGCGACAGGACGCCCGGATCGGTCACCAGGAGCGTCGTGCCGGCGTCCGCCGTGGCCGTCGCCACCAGGACGTCGTCCGGGCGCCACACCGTCGCCGAGGCGATTCCGAGGGCGATCAGCACCGCTCCCAGAACACCCAGGATGATGACGGTCAGTCGTTGGCGCACGCACGATCCTTACGTGAGGGGACGATCCAGGATAGGCGAGCGGGTCGGTCGCGACAGCCAGGCGACGGCTCCGCACGCGATCCGGCCGCCCTATATCCTGGGCCACGGACTACTCGCCGGTCGGCAGGTCGTGACGCTCGACGGCATTGGTGCGTTCGACGCTTGGCAGCGTCCAGGAGGATCTTGTGCCCGAAGACCGCTCACTCTTCCCCGTCGTGATGCGCGGCTACGACCGCGCGCAGGTCGAGGCGAAGCTCGAGTCTCTCGAGAAGGCGCTCCGCGACGCCCGCACCCAGGTCGAGCAGCTCGACGCGAGATCCCTCCAGGTCTCCGGCGAGCTCTCCGAGGCGCACCGCCAGCTGCGCGAGGCCGAACGTCCGACGTACTCCGGTCTCGGCTCGAGGATCGAGCAGCTCCTCCGGTCCGCCGAGGAGCAGTCGTCCGACGTCGTGGCCCAGGCGAACGCCCAGGCCTCGGACGCGCTAGCGCGGGCGAAGCTCGCGGCCGGCCAGCTCAGGGCTCGCGCAGAGAACGAGGTCGCCGAGCTCCTCGCCACCGCCCGGCGCGAGGCCGAGGAGCTCCGCAGCTCGGCAGCGTCCGAGGCAGAGAGCACGGTGACCTCGGCCGCGCGCCGGGCAGAGGAGCTCGTCAGCTCTGCCGAGCGCGAGGCCGCGCGCATCCAGAGCGCGATCACGACCGAAGAGAGCGAGCGTCGGACCGGTCTCGAGCGCGAGCTCGGCACGCTGCGCGCGACCGTCGAGCGCGAGAGCACCGAGCTGCGCGTCAGCACCGAGCGCGCCGCAGCAGAACTTCGCGCGACCACCGAGGCCGAGACGACCGCGCAACGGGACGAGGCCGAGCGCTACGCGCAAGACCTGCGCCAGTCCGCCGATGCCGACACCACCACGCTCCGTCAGCGCGTCGAGTCCGAGCTCGCTGCGATGCGGTCCGACGCCGAGAAGTACGCCGCGATGACGCGATCGGTGGCTGCGGCGGAGGTCGCCGACGCACGCCAGGTCGTCGCAGCGGAGTCGACGTCGCTGCGTTCGCAGGCGCAGGAGCACGCAGACGCGCTCACGGCAGGTGCGGAACGCGAGGCGGCCGCCACGCGGCACCGCGCGACGACCGAGGCAGCAGCGCTCCGGGCCGAGGCGGACCAGTACGCCGGGTTCGTCCGCGCGACGGCCGACCGTGAGACGGCCGAGCTCCGCACGGCCGTGGCGGACGAGGCTGCCGCCCAGCGCGCCGAGCTCGAGCAGGAGATCACGACAGCGCGCGAGGAGGCAGAGCGCTACGCGGCCGAGCTCCGTGCCTCTGCCGAGCGCGAGACCACCGAGCTGCGCGAACGTACGGCGCACGAGACCACCCACCTGCGCGCGACGACCGAACGCGAGACGACCGAGGCGAGAGACCTCACCGAACGTGAGACCTCAGAGGCGCGGTCGACGACCGAACGTGAGGTCACGGAACTCAGGGAGGGCACCCGGCTCGAGGTCGAGCGCCAGCTCACCGAGGCCAACCGCACGGCCGCGGAGACGATCTCGTCGGCGAAGGCGCGAAGCGACGCCCTCCTGCAGCAGGCACAGCAGGCGCTCGCGGACGCCGAGATCGACATCGCCTCTCGTCGTGAAGCGGCCGAGCGCGCCGATGCCGACCGCCACGAGACGGCACGGGCCGAGACGGAACACCTCGTGCGCGACGCCGAGGCGCACGCCGCCGAAGCCGAGCAGCGCGTGGGCAAGGCGCTCGAGCAGGCCGAGAAGATCCGATCCGACGCCGACGCGCACGCGAAGGAGCTGCTCTCCAACGCGCGACGGAACGCCGATCGCGTCGTCGCCGAGGCGCGCGAGCATGCCGAGAAGACGCTCTCGGAGTCGATGACCGAGGCCGAGAGAGAACGGACCACCGCCCAGCGTCAGGTCGAGGACCTCAACCGCCAGCGCGAGTCGATCACCTCGTACCTCGACGAGCTGCGACACCTCCTCGGCAACGACCCGGTTCCGAACCTCTCCACGCTCGAGCGGGCCGAGAAGGCGGAGGCGGAGTTCGCTGCGTCCCGCACCGTCCGGACTCACCCGAAGGCGACCGCGCGACCGCAGCCTCACGGTGCTTCGGCACCGGCAGGCACGGTACGACCCAAGGGGCGCCCTGCGCCCGTCTCCGCCGCCGCGGCGCAGGCTCAGGTCGTCGAGCCTGCGTCCGACGGGCCTGGGTCGGATCCTGACGCCGTCGAGGTCGCCGAGCCGGCGTCGAGCGAGATCAAGGCGTCGCGCGGCGAGGGCGGTTCCGTGGGAGTCGAGGGCCGTTCGGCCACGAGCGCCGGGGAGTCGACCGCCGCGCCGTCCGGGGCGGGGCTCGCGTCCGCGGAGCTCGCTGGTGCACCCGAGGGAACGGTCGAGAGCTCGATGGACGACGCGGTCGATGCCGCGGGATCGGTCCACGACCGGCTGCCGACGGATGCGGCCCCGGCGCACGAGCAGGTCTGAGGTGCGCGGACCGATCCGCGGGGTACGTGTCGTGACCCGGTTCGGTCATGGGCGCTGACGGAGCCGCGTGGCGCGCGAACCGCCGCACCACGGCATCGGCGCACCAGGCTGCTCTCGAGCGCCGCCGTGCAGCGGACGCCGACCGAGCGCGTGGACTGCTCGCCGACTTCGTCCGGGAGTCGCGCGAGCTCGGTCCGGCACCGGTTCAGCTCCGTGTGCGGAGCAACGACGGGCGCCACCGCTATCGCACCGATCTCACCGGCTGGTACCTCAGGCAGAACGAGAGCGTGGCCGTCGGTACCGATGGAGAGTTCTACGTGCTCTCCGTGCCCCCATCCGTGGCCGCCTGGTTCCGTGGCGCGACCCTCACGCCGAGCGACCCACCTCTCGTGCTCGGCGCTGGTGGTCGCGACGGAGAGTCCATCGACCTGTCCGCGGCGCTCGACCGGGTGCGAGCTCGTCGCGGCGGGTCGCCAGGACAGACGCCCTGACGATCGTTCACCGGCTGTCGACGCGTGCGGCCAGGTCGGCGAGCGCGTCCGCGACCGGCTCAGGGCTCTCGACCGCCGTCATGTGCCCGGCCTGGGGCACGACGACCAGGGTCGACCCCACGAGGTCGTCGTGCATCGCGCGTGCCGTCTCGACCGGCGTCACGGCGTCCTCGTCGCCGACCAGCACGAGCGCGGGCCCGGTGAACCGCCGGAGAGCTGCTGACCGATCAGGTCGTGCCGCCATCGCGCGCTGGGACCACGCGACCCCGTCGGGTCGTTGATCGTCGATCCATCCCGCAAGCTGCTCGACGAGACCCTCCCGAGTCGTGCGGCTGGTCCCGCCGAGCAGCGTGGTGGCCATCGGTCGGACCGCGTCGACGCTGCCCTCGCGGATGACGGTCTCGGCCACTCGGAGTCGACCCGTGGCGGCGTCCGCGCCGTCCGACCCCGATCGGGTGTCGAGAAGCGCCAGGCCACGGAC
>DATKTF010000593.1:0-2597 GCA_035531255.1 Cellulomonadaceae bacterium | reverse complement strand
AGCTGGGTGCGGACGGACTGGCGCACGTCGCCTGCGTCCCCGGTCACACGTGGCGCCTGGACGAGCCGACGACGGTCGGCGGTACCGACAGCGGCCCCAACCCGTACGAGGTGCTGCTCTCGGCTCTGGGGGCGTGCACGTCGATGACGATGCGCCTGTACGCCGCCCGGAAGGGCTGGGAGTTCGGCACCACGTCGGTCACGCATACGGGGGGGTCCGCGGTGGTGGGTAGGTCGGGAAGGTACCGGCGGCTCCACGCGGAGATGACGTCGGCGGCGAACTGGGCATCGGCCCGTCGGGAGAGGAGGTGGTCAGCGCCGTCGAGAGCAACGAAAGACTTCGGATGGTGCGCGGCGTCGTAGATCTGGCGGGCATTGTCGATGCCGACGATCTGGTCGCTCGGCGAGTGCAGCACCAGCAGAGCGGCCCGCATCGTCGCCAGTCGTTCGAGCTGGGGCTGCTCGGCGATGTCGTCGAGGAATGCCCGTCCCAAGACAAAAGGCCGTCCTCCGATGTCGACCTGCACGCGGTCCCCGCTGGAGTCGGCATCGGGTATCTGGCTGAAGAGCTGCCGTACATGATCGGGGCACGCGGGCGCGCCCAGACTCACCACGGCCCGTACCGAGGGGATCGAGGCGGCCGCGGCAATGACCGCCGCACCCCCGAGGGAGTGCCCGACGAGCAGCCCAGCCTCGCCCCAGTGCGCGCGGAGCCACGCCGCCGCCGCGAGCAGGTCGTCCACGTTAGAGGTGAACGTCGTGTCGGCGAAGTCGCCGCCGGAGCGTCCGAGGCCGGTGAAGTCGAAGCGGAGCACGCCGTACCCGCGGTCGGCCAGACCCGCCGAGATCCGCGCGGTGGCGGTGGTGTTGCTCGTACAGGTGAAGCAGTGCGCCATGATCGCCCAGCCGCGAGGCTCGCCGGCCGGGAGCTCGAGGGTGGCTACGAGCGTGTCACCCGCGGCGCTCGGGAAGGAGACGTCGCGGATCGTCGTGCGGCCGTCTCGGGACAGTGTGGTGGTGGGCATCGGACTCCTGAGCGGTCGACGTGGTGGAGCGTGGGTCGGGGCGTGCACGAAGTGTGGGGAGCGGCAGGAGCACCTTGAGCTGACGGTTCTGCTCGGGGTCGAGAACGCTGTGCTGGACACAGGCGGGGACGACCTCGCCGGTCTCGGGGTGGGCCATGCCATAGAAGCAGCCGGCCAGCCGGTCCTGCGCCAGGCGCACCTCGGGATCGGCGGACAGGGTTCCGGCCCTGGTTGCCGCCCAGGCCGGGGCAACCACTGCCGCGTCCATGAAGTTGTGGACGACGAACGTCATGGGGCGGAGTTCGCGACGGATCAGTGCTCGTACGAGACGCCCGAGGCCGCCGGCGCGGCGGACGAACCGAACTGACCACCCCAATGACAACGGGACAAGCGCCGGATGGTCCACGGCGATCCGTGCGAGCTTGATCGCCTGCCACCCGATCGGTGTACCGCGGAACGACACGGCGCCGAGCCAGGCGATCTCGGCGTCGCGTACCCGCAGGTCCTTCGCGGATGCCGGGTCGAGCAGCGGCACCCATCGAGGACCGACCAGGAGTCCGATCGCCGTCCGGTTGCAGGACGGATGTCCGAACTGCAGTGCCTGCCACGCAATCCGTTGCCCGAGGCCGGTCTCGATGCGCTCCCACACGTCGTCGATCGACACGCTGTTCATACCCGGCGACCACCGCCTGTCGTCGCCGACACTTGCGGCGGGCTGGAAGCTCATCATCTGGTAGCCCATGCGGGCGACCTCGCGGGCCACCTCGGGAACCTGGTCGAGGTTGTCGGGGGTCACGGTCATGTTGTGCGCCAGGTAGCTTCGTACGCCCTTGCGGCGCCGAAGATCGGCGAACATGGTCGCGAAGGCGCGGCGATGCTCGTGCAGGTCGGCCTCGGTGTGGGGCCGTGGCATCCCGTTGCGCCCGCGCATGGTCACGTCGAAGTGAGCCGCGAACGACACCCTGGGGAGCCGCACCTTCCCGTCCGGCCCGCAGACCAGCGCGTCGAGGTAGGTGGCGTCGAAGTCGCCGTGCGTCATCGACATCGGCTCGCGGCCGGCGCCTCGCATTGCCAGCAGTGCGGCAGCGTGGTCGTCCGGGGAGAGCAGCGACACTTCGCCGCCGATCAGCTGGGCATGCGCGCGTGGTCCCCGTTGGCGCCGCAGCTCCGCCATCTGCGCTGTCACCTGCGCGACCGTGTGCCCACCGTCGACGCGCACCTTGTTCGCGTCCGCGGAGTGGTAGCACGGCGAACAGGTGAAGTTGCATGCCGGGAAGACACCCTGGGTTCCTTCGCAGCCGGTCGAATGCCGTCCCAGGACCTGCTCGGGGGTTCGCATCGAGTCCGGTAGGTCGACCCACCGTCGGTGACGTGCCTCTGCCGCATCTGGCTGTACAGGACGACTCGACAGCTCCGCCGCCCGCACCAGCGACGCCGCCCGACGAGTCCACTCACGCAGGGTGCTCATGTATCCGGAACCCGGCGAGATGCCATTGCTCTTCCCGAGCGTTCGGGTCGACTGGCGTGGGCGGGTAGCCCGAGGGCGGACGCGGACTCGCCCCGCCCTCCGCAT
>DATKTF010000592.1:0-4512 GCA_035531255.1 Cellulomonadaceae bacterium | reverse complement strand
TTTCGCGGCGGTGCTCAACACGATGCCCTTCGGCCGGCCCCGCCTCGACGAGATCGTCGGGGCGATCCGCTACGTCAACGACCACGACTATCCGGCCCGGGGCGAGGCGTGAGGGCAACGGGGCGCCCGGACGCCCCGGCCATACAAACGCCGCTCGGTGTCCTCGCCAAGGGCGCGATCGCCGGGGCGGCGGGCACGGCGGCCATGGACCTGTTCCAGTACCTGCAGTACCGGGCGGGCGGCGGGAGCGGCGGCCCGGTCACCTGGGAGTTCTCATCGGTGCCCGGTTGGGACGGTGCGCCGGCACCGGCGCAGATCGGCAAGCGTGTCTTCGAGGCGCTGTTCGCCCGCACGCTTTCCGACCGTGCCGCCAACCGGGTCAACAACGTCATGCACTGGGGCTACGGGATCTCGTGGGCCGCGGCGTTCGGGATCGTCACCGGCTCCGCCTCCCGGTCCCGGGCGCGGCTCGGTCCGGTGTTCGGGACGGTGGTCTTCCTCGCCGACTACGTGGTGCTCCCCCCAACTGGCCTCTACCAGCCGATCTGGACCTACGACGCCAAGACCCTCGGCAAGGACTGGGCGAGCCACCTCGTCTACGGCACCGTGAGCGGGACTTCCCTGCGGGCCCTGCTCGGTGCGCAGTCCTCGTGAGCCACTTCGAAGCGGTGCGGAGGACGAGTTCGACTGATGGTTGACCTGCACGACGGCACTGTCCAGCACGAAGGCACTGCCCAGCACGCCGACATCGCGCAGCATTACGACCTGATCATCGTCGGGGCGGGCAGCGGCAACATGCTCGTCTCTGACGACCTCGCCCATTGGCGGATCGCGGTCGTCGAGGCGGACCGCTTCGGCGGGACCTGCCTCAACCGCGGGTGCATCCCCTCGAAGATGCTCGTGCACACCGCGGACGTCGCCCAGACGGTGCACCGCGCCGGCCGCTTCGGGATCGGCGCCACCTGGGCCGGCGCCGATTGGCCAGCGATCCGCGACCGGGTGTTCGGCCGGATCGACCCGCTCCACGACGCTGCTGTCGCCTACCGCCGGACCAACGGCGTCGACGTCTTCCTCGGCCAGGCTCGCTTCGTCGCGCCGAAGACGCTCCGCGTCGGCGACGACGTCCTCTCCGCCGAGCGCTTCGTCCTGGCGGCGGGATCGCGCCCACATCCCGGCCATCTCGGGGCTCGGCGAGGTCGACTACCTGACCTCGGACACCGTCATGCGCATCGAAGCGTTGCCCGAGTCGATGGTGATCGTCGGAGGCGGGTTCATCGCCGCAGAGATGGGCCACATCTTCGGCGCCCTCGGCGTCGCCGTGACGATCGTCGAACGCGGCCCGGCGCTGCTCTCCCGCCACGACCACGACATCTCGACCGCCTTCACCGACGCCTACCGGGCCCGCTTCGACCTGCGCCTCGACAGCACCGTCGAGTCGGTGGCTCCTTGCCGATCCGGCCTGCGGTTGGAGCTCGCCGGGCCGAACGGTCACGAGACGCTCGAGGCCCCAACGCTGCTCGTCGCGACCGGGCGCGTACCCAACAGCGACCGTCTCGACGTGGCAGCAGCGGGGATCGCCACCGACGAGCACGGCCATGTCCGCACCGACACCGCCTACCAGACGAACGTGGCCGGCATCTTCGCGCTCGGCGATCTCGCCAACCACTTCCAGCTGAAGCACATGGCGAACGCCGAGGCCCGCCTCGTCCGCCACAACCTGCTGCACCCCGACGACCAGCGCCGCTCGCCGTTCTCAGTCGTGCCCGCCGCGGTCTTCGCCGATCCCCAGGTGGCTTCGGTCGGCGCCACCGAGCGGGAGCTACGCGATGCCGGGCGTTCCTACGTGGTCGCGACCCGCCACTACCGGGACACCGCGTACGGCTGGGCGCTCGAGGACACGACCGGCTTCGTGAAGGTCCTCGCCGACCCGGAGACCCGCCTCCTCCTCGGTGCCCACATCCTCGGCCCGCAGGCATCGACGCTCGTCCAGCCGCTCATCCAAGCGATGTGCCTCGGCAACACCGCCGACGAGGTGGCGACCGCCGTGCTCTACATCCACCCGGCGCTGAGCGAGGCCGTCGAGCAGGCGCTCCTCGCCCTGTGACCTCACGAGGTGGCAAGACGCCGGGGTCTCCCCAAGAGGCACCCCAAGGGAATGGCGGCGCCGTGGAGCGGGTTCCCGACACCGTGGACACGCCCGGCGCGGACCTCGTCACCGTCTACTGGCGGCCCGGTTGTCCGTACTGTGCGGCGCTTCGCCGGGGGCTCCGCCGGGCGGGTCTTCCGACCGCAGAGGTGAACATCTGGACCGATCCCGAAGCGGCCGCCATCGTGCGGTCTATCGCCGGAGGAAACGAGACCGTGCCGACGGTCGTCGTCGCCGGCACCGGGCTCGTCAACCCCAAGGTCCGCACCGTGCTCGACGCCGTGCACGCTCTCGCCCCCAACCTCGTCGCGAACACGAGGCCTTCCAAGGGCGTTCGACGAGCGGACGTGCTCGCAGTGCTGCAATGGATCGTCGTCATCGCCCTCGTGGTGGCCAGCTTCGCCGTCGAAGCCGCCGGGCATGCCGGCGCCAGTTGGGCGATCGACGGGGTCAACCTCGCGCTCTTCGGGAGCTTTCGCCTTTTCCGGCGACATCTCGAGGGGACCCGGGCCCCGGACACATCAACGAGGCGAGGTGCATCGTGAGCACGGTTGAGCCCAGTCATGCGGTCGAGAGCACGCCTCGGCAAGGCCCGAGGCCGGTTCGCACCACGCTGCGCGCCCGCAACGAGGAAGGGGTGCGGACGGTCGTGACGACCCGTGACGGGCGGTCGCTCGTCACCGACGAGCCGGTCAGTCGCGGCGGCGCGGGCAGCGCCCCGACTCCGCTCGAGACCGTCGTCGGGGCCTTGTGCGGCTGCAGCGCGGTGACCTTCGAGCGCGCGGCACGAGAGCTCGGGCTCGACTACAAGGGGATCGACTTCGATGCCGCGTATCGCCTGGACCAGCGCGGCCTGCTCGGGGAGGCCGAGGTTCGCCCCTACTTCGACACCGTCGACGTCGACGCCCGGGTCCACACCGCCGCGCCGACAGCGCTGCTCGACCAGGTCGTCGAGGTCACCGAGCACCGTTGCCCGGTGCGTAACCTTCTCGTCGACGCGGGGGTGGCGCTCACGGTCAACTGGAGCGCTGTCGCCCCCTGCGCCGCTCGCCTCATGACATGTCGTCGGCGCGGACCGCTACGACCGAACCGGACCTGAAGATCACCGGGACCTCGAGCCCCATCGCTGCGAAGAGCGCGGGCGGGACCGAGATGTCCGCCAGGTAGAGGGCACCGACGTTGGCCGCACGGCCGAGGCCGACCTTCGGCAGGGCGAGGGTCATCGTGGCATCGGCTTGGACGCACGGCGTCGCCGCGGTCCCGGCGGTCAGGTCGAGGCCGCTCGGCGTGTCGAGCGCGAGGACCGGCGCCGACGTGGCGTTCGCCCAGTCGATGAGCTCGGCGAACCGGCCGCCGGGGTCGCCGGACAGGCCGTAGCCGATGAGGGCGTCGATGATCACCGACGCGGGTGACGGCTCGTCTCGCACCTCGAAACCGAGGCGCTCGACGATGTCGAGCTGGTGGGCGGTCACCGGAGCGACATGGCGTGAGGCAAGCGTGACGGTGACGGCGATCCCACGGTTGTGGAGGTGCCGGGCGGCGACGAGACCGCCGCCGCCGTTCCCACCGGGCCCGGCGAGCACCGTGGCCGATTGAGGCGAGAACAAGCTTCGGGCGAGGTCGGCGAGGTTGCGCCCGGCGTTCTCCATCATCTGGGCGAGCTCGATGTGGAAGTCCTCGATCATGGAGCGATCCACGGCTCGCATCTGGGCGACATCGATCCCCGGGACGCGCTCGCCGCCGGCAAGAACGAACCGCACCGTCGTCATTTCGCACCTCGCTCTGGCCGCTCGGCAAGGATGAATGCCGAGTTCACGAGCCCGACGTGGGAGAACGCCTGGGGGAAGTTGCCGACGAGGCGGCCTTCTTTGACGTCGTACTCCTCGGCGAGCAGCCCCACGTCGTTGCACAGTCCGACGAGGCGATCGAAGAGCGCCTCGGCCTCTTCGCGCCGCCCTGCGAGCACGAGCGCGTCGACGAGCCAGAAGCTGCAGGCGAGGAACGCGCCTTCGCCACCGGCGAGGCCGTCGGGGGTGCCGTCGGCGGTGCCGTCGTCGCCGGTGCGGTAGCGGCGCACGAGGCCCTCCTCGCACAGCTCGGAGGTGACGGCGTCGATGGTGCGCACGATGCGCCCGTCATCGGGCGGGAGGAAGCCGACGAGCGGCAACAACAGCAGGCTCGCGTCGAGCTCGGTCGATCCGTAGGCGCGCACGAAGCAGCCGCGGTCGGTGTCGACGGCGCGCTCGCAGATCTCGGCGTGCATCTCGGCGCGAAGCGCCCGCCAGCGCTCGAGGGGTCCGTCGAGGCCGAGCTCCTCCACGGCGCGCACCGCCCGGTCGATCGCGACCCAGGCCATCACCTTGGAG
>DATKTF010000591.1:0-13026 GCA_035531255.1 Cellulomonadaceae bacterium | reverse complement strand
GTTCGCGTCCGCGACGAGCGCGCTGTCGATCGCGGAGGGCGTCGAGACCGAGGCGGAGCTGCGCGAGCTCCGCGCCCTGGGCGTCGACCTCGCCCAGGGCTACCTGCTCGGCCGCCCGGCGCCGCCGTGGCCGTCGCTCACCTCGCAGGCGCGGGCGGTGATCGCACCACCCGGACCGGCCCCGGTCACCGAGGACCCTGCGGGTCTGGTCGCCGCGCTCGCGGCCGCCGCCAGCCCGGCCGACGCCTGTGAACGGGTGAGCGAGTTCCTCGCGCACCACAGCGGGCTGCTGCCGAGCGTGTACCTCGAGCGCGGGGGCGTCCTGCGGTGCCAGTCCCGACGCGGGCAGTGGCTCGTGATGGACGGGCTGCACCCGCGCACCGGGATCACCGGGGCGGCGTTCGCGGAGGAGGCCGAGATCCTCAGCGCGGACGTCCGGGTCGACCCGCGCTACCGCCTCGCGATCCCCGGGGTGCTGAGCGAGATGGCCGTCCCGCTGCGGGTGCGTCACCGCACCGTCGGCGTCCTCAACGTGGACGCGCTCGCGCCGCTGCTCCCCGCGCACATCGACCTCATCCGCCAGTGCGCCCACCTGCTCGAGACCCGGCTCGAGTCGCTCGACAAGGCCGGGGCCTGGTACTCGACGCTGCGGGACCTCAGCAGGCTGGCCCCGACGGTCGCCCAGGCAGGGTCGGCCGACGACCTCTGCCGGGCGACCCTCGACGCCGTCGCGGAGCTCACCGGGTTCGACGGCGGCTGCCTCTGGACGTTCGACGGCGAGCTCCCGCGCGTGGCGGGGACCGTCGGCACGGCCAGCGGGGCCCTCACGAGCCTCGACGACGCCCATGTCCTCGAGCTGCGCGAGCTCGTCTCCGAGCTGGCGTCGTGCTACAGCGGCGGCACCGACCTGAGCCTCGCGGTCCCGCCGACGCACGTGCTGCGCGAGCGGGGTGTGCGCGGCGTCGTCCTGGTGCCGATCCGGGACGGCTGGCGGCTCACCGACCTGCTCGCGCTGTCGAGCGCGACGACGTCGTTCGTGTCCGCGGACGTCGTCGATGCGGTGGAGTCGTTGTGCCTCCAGACCGGCAGCCGGCTCGCCTCGCTCCGACGGGTCGCCGAGCTCGAGGCCCTCGTGCACCGCGACCCGCTCACCGGCGTGGGCAACCGAGGACTCTGGAACGTCGTCCTCCAGGACGCCGCGCCGCCTCGGCCCGACGGTCACGGACGGTTCGGCGGCGAGCCGTTCGCCGCCCGCGCGCCGTCCGCTCCGGGCTCGACGTTCGACCCGGACGCCGTGTGGCTCGCGGTCGCGGACGTCGACCGCTTCAAGCAGGTCAACGACACCCGCGGCCACGTCACCGGCGACGAGGTGCTCTGCGCGCTCGCCTCGTTGTTCTCGACCCTGCCGGGCTGGTCGGTGTTCCGGCTCGGGGGAGACGAGTTCACGATGTTCGGGCCTGCCGGCACCACGCCCTGGCCGCACGAGCTGGCCGCGGTCTCCACCCGCGCGCGCGGTCTGCTCGCGCCGTTCGGCGCCAGCGTGTCGATCGGTGCCGTGCGGACCACGCGGGACCGTCTGACGAGCGCGGTGGAGGTGGCGGATCGTGCGCTCTACCGCCGCAAGCGCGCGGGCGGGGACGGGCTGACACTCGATCGGACGAGCATGCTGCCGACTACGGCGCCCTGCCGGTGACGTCCGAGCTCCACGCTCGGGGTCGTCCGGCTCACGTACAGCCCGGGTGCCCTCGCCGGTACAGCCCGCGGGAGTAGCGTCGGGGACCATGCTGCCTGAGCGCGCGGCGAACGCGGATCGGGAGTGCCGCGCGCACCTGTCGAGCACGGAGGATCTCCACGTGACCGAGACCCCTACGGACCTCCTCGCCGAGGCCACCGCTCTCGCACCGCGTCTGGTCGAGCTCCGGCGCCACCTGCACCGCCTCCCGGAGGTCGGGCTGCACCTGCCGCTCACCCAGGCCGCGGTGCTCGCGGCGCTGCACGAGATCGAGCGGGACCACGCCGTCGACCTCGAGATCACGACGGGCACAGCACTCAGCTCGGTCGTCGCCGTGGTTCCGGGCGCTCGGCCCGGACCGGCCGTCCTGCTGCGCGCGGACATGGACGCCCTTCCGGTCACCGAGGACACCGGCGAGGAGTTCACCAGCGAGCACCCGGGCGCGATGCACGCGTGCGGCCACGACCTGCACACCGCGGGCCTCGTCGGCGCCGCCCGGCTCCTCGTCGCGCACCGCGCGGAGGTCGCGGGCTCCGTGGTGCTCATGTTCCAGCCCGGCGAGGAGGGCGACCACGGTGCGCGCGTGATGATCGACGAGGGGGTGCTCGACGCAGCCGGCGATCGCGTCGTCGCCGCCTACGGGTTGCACGTGATGTCGTCCGTGCTCCCGGCGGGGCTCGTGACGACCAGGTCCGGCACGATTCTCGCTGCGGCCGACACCCTGACCGTCACGGTGCGCGGTCGCGGCGGGCACGGGTCGATGCCGCACCTGGCCGCCGACCCGGTGACCGTCGCCGCCGAGATCGTCATCGCCCTGCAGACCGCGGTCACCCGGCAGTTCGACGCGCTGGACCCCGTGGTCGTGTCGGTCGGGCGGATCACCGCGGGGACCACCGACAACGTGATCCCCGCGACTGCCGAGATCGCCGCGACCGTGCGCACCTTCTCCGAGGACACGCATGCCCTCGTGAAGGACCGCCTGGTCCGCCTCGCGACGCACATCGCCGCGGCCCACGGGCTCACGGTCGACGTCGAGTACGTGCGCGGCTACCCGACCACCGTCAACACCCCGGCGGAGGTCGACCGCGCCTCGCGCGTGGCCATCGAGCTCCTCGGGGTGCGCGGGTTCATGATGGCGCCGCGCCCGATCGCCGGCTCCGAGGACTTCTCCTACGTGCTCCAGCAGGTCCCCGGCGCGTACCTCGGCCTCGGCGCGACGCCGCGCGGGACCGACCCCGCGACCGCGGCGTACAACCACTCGGCCCAGGCACGGTTCGACGAGTCGGCGTTGCCGGTCGGGGCGGCGGTGCTCGCGGGCATCGCGCTGGACCGGCTCGCGCAGCCGTGACCGGCCCCGACCGCAGGCGCGCGGCTCCCGTGGTCGCGCGCCTGCGCCTCCCCTGGTCGCACGCACTCCTCGTCGCGTACACCGCGTTCGTCCTGGTCGTCACGTGGTGGCCGTCGCCGCAGTCGACGAACGCTCCGCGATGGGAGACGACGATCCTCGACGCGATCCACGGCGTCGGCATCCCGATGACGATGCCCGTCCTCGAGGCCCTCGCGAACGTCGGGATGTTCGTGCCGCTCGGGATGCTCCTGGTGCCGTGGTGGTCGGCGCGGCCGACCCGCCGGGGCCGCGCGGCGGCCTCGGCACCGGCGCGCGCGACGGCGGCGGTCCTCGTCCGGACCGTCCTCACAGGATTGGCGCTCACGATCGTCATCGAGACCGTCCAGCTGGCGATCCCCGGCCGCTACTCCACGGTGCAGGATGTGGTCATGAACACGCTCGGCGCCGCAGTCGGCGGTGGTGCGACGCTGCTGGTACGCCGCCCCCGGAGGGGCTGATCCTCGTGACAGGCCGCCCGTCGGGCGCATCCCGTCACAGACCACGCACAGCACAGCAACGGGTTCCCCCTAGCCGGGACCGTGAGCATCGAGCCATGACGACGCTCACGCCCTCGGTTCCGGCACCGGTCCGAAGCTCCCGCGCCAGGCTGCTCCCCGTTCCCGTCCGCCGCCCGTGGTGGCCCGATGCCGTCGGCATCGTGGTCTGGTTCTCCGCACTGGTCGTCGTCGCCCTGTGGGTGTCGAACGGCGGCGTGCAGAACCTGTTCGCCGGCGCAGGTGACTCCTTCATCTCCCTCGGCCGACTGACCGGGCTCGTCAGCTCCGACCTGCTGCTGCTCCAGGTCCTCTCGATGGCACGGATCCCGTGGGTCGAGCGCGCGCTCGGCCAGGACGCGATCTCGCGATGGCATCGGCTGCTCGGGTTCACCTCGGTGAACCTGCTGCTCGCGCACGCCCTCTTCACGACCATCGGGTACGCGGTGCTCGGGCGCATCGCGTTCCTGCCCGAGCTCTGGTCCCTCGTGACCACGGCTCCCGGCATGCTGCTCGCGACGGCCGGGACTGCACTGTTCGTCATGATCATGGTCACCTCGATCCGCGCCGCACGGCGCCGGATGCGCTACGAGTCGTGGCACCTGCTGCACCTGTACGCCTACCTCGGCGCGGGTCTCGCCCTGCCCCACCAGCTCTGGACCGGCCAGGACTTCCTCGCGTCACCGGTGGCCACGGCGTACTGGTGGGGCCTGTACGCGCTCGCGCTCGGGTCGGTGCTCGTCTTCCGGGTCGCGCTGCCGTGGCGACTGTCCCGGCAGCAGCGGCTCGTCGTCTCGAAGGTCGTCACCGAGGCGCCCGGCGTGGTGTCGATCCACCTGACCGGGCCGCGCCTCGTCGAGATGCCCGTGGCCGCCGGACAGTTCTTCGTGTGGCGCTTCCGTACCGGACCGGGCTGGACCCGGGGCCACCCCCTGTCGCTCTCCGCGGCACCGACCACCGCCGGGCTCCGGGTCACCGCGAACGTGCAGGGCGACGACGGTGGGCGCCTCGCCCGGATGAAGCCCGGCACCCACGTCCTCATCGAGGGGCCGTACGGTCGCCTCACCCCGGACGTCCGCACGAAGCCGCGCCTCGCGGTGGTGGGAAGCGGGCTCGGCCTGGCACCGCTGATCTCGGTGCTGCAGGCCTCGGTGAGGAACCCGTCGACCACCGAGTGGCCCGTCACGGTGATCCGTCGGTCGCACGGAGCGGGGTCGCAGCCGCTGCAGGCCGACCTCGACGCCCTCGTCGCGTCGGGCGCCGTGAAGGTCCTGGACCTCGTGGGCCCGCGCAGCACCGACGGCACCTCGTGGCTTCCCGCTCACCTGGGTCATGTGCCCGGACCGGAGGCTCTCACGCGACTCATCCCCGAGCTCGACCGCACCGACGTGTACGTCTGCGGAGCGGCGCCCTGGGCCGAGGCCGTCGGCGCCGATGCGCGCGCCGCCGGCGTCGAGACCCACGCCCTGCACGTCGAACGCTTCAGCTGGTGAGCCAGCAGGAACCCCGGAGAACTCCCATGCGCCGCATCGTCATCGCCCTCGCCGGCACCGTCACCGCCCTGGTGATGCTCTTCTCCTGGCCGTCCAGCACCAACCGGTCGGTGTCGTCCACCGCGGGCGGGACGTCCGGAACCGGGACCACCGGTGGCACGGGCTCCGGGACGACGTCGGGCTCTACGACCTCCGGCTCCGGGACGACGGGCTCCACAGCGGGCACGACGACCTACGACGGCGCGGTCGCCTCGACCCGGTGGGGTGACGTCCAGGTGCGGATCACGGTGGCGAACGGCAAGGTCACGGCCTCCGAGGCCATCGCCTACCCGAACGGGAACGGCCACGACCAGCAGATCAACGCGTACGCGATCCCGATCCTCAACCAGGAGGCGGTGGCAGCGCAGTCCGCGAAGATCTCGATGGTGTCCGGGGCGACGGTCACGAGCCAGGGCTACCTGCAGTCGCTCCAGAGCGCACTCGACAAGGCGGGGATCTAGCCCAGAACCGGCGCCCACGACGCGGGCCACTGCCGCCGGGTCCTCACGACCTCCGCGCGTCGGCGACCTCACAGGTGCCGGGTCTTCGGATGCCGGCAGCGTCGTCGACCGCGCGACAAGGGCTTTCGCGATGCCGGCCGCTTCGGCCCCTGCCGGCGCGCGCAACCCGGCGACGGGACGTTGCCGAACTGTGACCAAATTGGGCACCTCGCGCCCGTTGACTCATTAATCACGGCGAACCTATAGTCGCGGGACAACGTTGTCCCGGGGCTTCCCCCGGGGACGCTCAGAAGAGGAGAGTCATGAAGAACGTTCGCGGTGCAATGGGGCATCGATCCACGTCTCGTGCGGCGGCCGTCACGGTCGGCATCCTGGCAGGATCCATGGCCCTGGCGGCATGTTCATCGTCTTCGCCGTCGACAAGCGGCGGCACATCGGGGGCTACGAGCTCGGCGAAGGTCGGCGTCTCCCTCATCCTCAAGACCCTGTCCAACCCCTACTTCGTCTCGATGGAGAAGGACGCCAAGACCGAGGCGGCAGCAGACAACGTGAGTCTCACGGTCGCCGCCGGCAAGCAGGACGGCGACACCCAGACCCAGATCAGCGCGATCGACAACGCGATCAGCCGCGGCGACAAGGGCATCCTGATCACGGAGAACGGCAACGCGGTCAACACCGAGCTCGCCAAGGCGCGTGCGGCGGGCCTGTACGTCATCGCCCTCGACACCGTGCCGACCCCGGCGAGCACCGTCGACATCACCTACGGCACGGACAACGAGGCGGCGGGCAAGCTCATCGGTGAGTACACCGCCGCCAAGCTGGCCGGCCAGAAGGCCGTCATCGCCATGCTCGACCTGTTCAACGACCAGGTCGTGTCGGTGGACATCGCTCGTGACCACGGCTTCCTGGAAGGCATGGGCATCGACCCGGGCAGCACCACCCAGAACGGCCAGGAGGCCAAGTCCGGGAAGTACACCGGCGGCACGGGCGGCGACTACGTCATCGCGTGCCACCAGCCGACCACCGGTGCGATCCCGGGTGGCAAGACGGCGATGGAGAACTGCCTCTCGGCCAACCCCGACATCAACGTCGTCTACACGATCAACGAGCCCGCGGCTGACGGCGCCAACCAGGCGTTGAAGGCCGCCGGGAAGACCGGGGTCACGATCGTGACCATCGACGGCAGCTGCAACTACGTCAACGGTCTGCTCAAGGACGGCACGATCGCAGCCGACTCGGCGCAGTACCCGGGCAAGATGGCGAGCATCGGGGTCAAGACCATCGCCGACATCGCCCGTGGTGGCACCAAGCCGACGCTTCCGTCCGGCAAGGACTTCATCGACACCGGCACGGCGCTCATCACCTCGCAGCCGATCGCGGGGATCACCAGCGTGACCCCGGCATCGGCAGCCGGCACCTGCTGGGGCAGCTGAACCGACCCGGACCTCTGACGAGGTCTCGTTCCCCGGAGGGGTGCGTCGTGACGGCGCACTCCTCCGGGGGACCACCCGCGGTAGCCGCGAGCCGCGTCAACGGACCTGCGCCGGAACGCGCAGTCGACGCGTCCACGCCCGCGGACCACAATGAAGCGCCTTGAAGCGACACAGACGTGCCACGGCACCTGACGCTCACGAGGCGTCAGGTCCCGACGGGGGTCTGACTCGAGGAAGGGGATACGTTCAATGACGCGCGTAGCAGAACCCGAAACGGCTGAAGAAATCCTTGGCCAGAAGAAGACCGTCGGCCGCCAGGTGCACGCCGTCCTTCACCGGATGCCGGCCCTGAGCCCACTCATCGTCCTCGTCGCCGCCGGCGTCGTGTTCGGGCTCGTGAACCCGCGCTTCTTCCTCCCGGGCAACCTGTCCATCATCCTGCAGCAGGCCTCGATCGTCGGAGCGTTGGCCGTGGGCCAGACGCTGGTCATCCTCACGGCGGGGATCGACCTGTCGATCGGGGCCGTGATGGTGCTCTCCTCCCTGGTGATGGCCAAGCTCGTCAAGGACGGCGTCGTGCCGGGGCCCGTCGCCCTGCTCATCGGTTTCGCGGTGGCCGTGCTCGCGGGGGCGCTGAACGGCTTCCTCGTCACCCGGATCAAGCTGCCGCCGTTCATCGTGACCCTCGGCACCCTGAGCATCTTCACGGCCGCGACCCTCATCTACGCCGAGGGTCAGACGATCTCCCTGCCGGCCAACACGTTCCTGACCTGGACCGGCTCGGCGATCGCCATCGGGAGCTTCCACCTCACCGTCGGCGTCATCATGATGCTCGTGCTGTACGCCGTGTTCGCCTACGCGCTGCGGCAGACGGCCTGGGGCAAGCACCTCTATGCCACGGGCGACGATCCCGAGGCGTCGAGCCTGGCGGGTATCCGGACCAACCGCGTCCTTCTCAGCGCCTACGTCGTCGCGGGCGCGGTCATCGGCATCGGGGCGTGGATCCTCGTGGGCCGGATCAACGGCGCCGACCCCAACGCAGGCGTCAACGCGAACCTCGAGAGCATCACGGCCGTCGTGATCGGCGGGACGAGCCTGTTCGGCGGGCGAGGGGCGGTCGTGGGTTCCCTCATCGGCGCCCTCATCGTCCAGGTGTTCGACAACGGTCTCGCACTGGCCGGCGTGGACCCGAACTACCAGGTCCTCGCCGTCGGTGTCCTCGTCCTGCTTGCCGTCGGTGCCGACCAGTGGATCCGGAGCGTGAAGTCATGACCCAGCCGGTGCTCGAGGCGGAAGGCCTCGTCAAGACGTTCGGTCCGGTCGTCGGACTCGCCGGGGTCGACATCCAGCTCTACCCGGGTGAGGTGCTCGCCGTCATCGGTGACAACGGCGCCGGGAAGTCGACCCTCATCAAGTGCCTGTCGGGCGCGATGATCCCCGACAGCGGGACGATCAAGGTCGATGGTCAGGTCGTGAGCTTCAGCAGCACTCAGGGGGCGCGGGAAGCCGGGATCGAGACGGTGTACCAGACCCTGGCGGTCGCTCCGGCCCTCGACATCGCGAGCAACCTCTTCCTCGCCCGGGAGCGGCGGCGCAAGGGTCTGCTCGGATCGGTCCTGCGGATGCTCGACACCCCCGGGATGAAGAGGGACGCCAAGCAGCACATCGACGACCTGGGGATCACCACCCTCCAGAACATCAGCCAGTCCGTCGAGACCCTGTCCGGTGGCCAACGCCAGGCGGTCGCGGTCGCCCGGGCCGCAGCGTTCGGCGGCAAGGTCGTGATCCTCGACGAGCCGACCGCCGCGCTGGGGGTCCGCGAGACCGGCCAGGTGCTCCGACTGATCCGCGACCTGCGCGACCGTGGCCTCGCCATCATCCTCATCAGCCACAACATGCCCAACGTCTTCGAGGTCGCCGATCGGATCCTCATCCAGCGGCTCGGTCACAACGCCGGAGTGATCACCCCTCAGTCGCACACGCCGGCGGAGGCCGTGGCGATCATGACGGGCGCCGTCACGATCGAGAAGAGCGGAGACGTCACCGCGACCCGCGAGTAGCACTCCCCACGCAGGTCCGCCGCCGGTGCCGGTGGGCGCGACCCACCGGCACCGGCTCAGGGCGTCGCGTGCGCCGACACGAGGATTCAGCCGCGGCGTCGCCCCGGTGACGCCGCGCCCGAGAGCACACGAGACAGGAGAGGCATGTGAACCAGGCGCATCCCGGCGAGCGTCGTGACCGACCCACGATGCACGACGTCGCGGCACTCGCCGGGGTAGGGATCAAGACGGTCTCGCGCGTGTTCAACGACGTCCCGACGGTCGCCCCGGACCTGGTCACGAGAGTCCGCTCGGCCGCGGAGAAGCTCGGCTACCGGCCCAACCTCACGGCGGCCAGCCTTCGGCGCAGCGGAGGCCGCACCAACACGATCGGCCTGCTCCTCGAGGACGTGAGCAACCCGTTCTCGTCGCTCGTCCACCGCGCGGTCGAGGACTACGCCCGGTCGCGCAACATCCTGGTCCTGGCCGGGAGCCTCGACGAGGACCACAACCGCGAGCGCGAGCTCACCCGGACGCTCATCGATCGCCGGGTGGATGGCATCATCGTCATGCCGTCGGGCAGCGACCACCGCTACATCGTCGCCGAGCAGCAGGCGGGCGTGAGCTTCGTCTTCATCGACCGTCCGCCCTCGCCCCTGCTCGCCGACCTCGTCGTGTCGGACCACCACGGCGGCGCCCGCAGGGCCGTGCGGCACCTGCTCGACGGTGGCCGGCGGGCCGTCGCGTACCTGGGCGACGACCTCGGGGTCTACACGGCGCAGCAGCGGTTCGCCGGCTACTGCGACGCTCTCACCGAAGCCGGGATCGACCGCGAGCCCGCGCTCGTCCGCCACGGGCTCCGCACGGCCGGTCAGGCGCGCGACGCGGCCTGGGAGATCCTCACCTCGGCGGCGCCCGACGCGATCTTCAGCAGCCAGAACCTCATCACCATCGGAGTCCTCGAGGCTCTCCACCGGCTGAACCTCCACCGCACCGTCGCGCTCGTCGGCTTCGACGACGTGCCCCTCGCCGACGTCGTCGACCCCGGCGTCACGGTGATGGCGCAGGACCCGACGGCCATCGGCACCGAGGCCACCCGACTCCTGTTCGCGCGGATGGACGGAGACACCTCACCGCCGGCGGTCTACACGATCCCGACTCATCTCATCGTCCGCGGGTCCGGCGAGCTGCCCGTGCTCGCGGCACCCTGACGTGCGAGCCGGCGCAAGCCCCGACGACCACCGGCTCCACCACCCTGCCGACGAGGAAGAGACCCGACCATGAGGACCACGCTGATCGCCACGTTCACGGCGCGAGCGGGAGAACGCGCGACCGTCACGCGTCTGATCGCGGACTATGCGGAGGTGGTCCGGTCCGAACCCGGCAACGAGCGCTTCGAGCCCTTCACCGACGCCGCGGACGATCATCGCTTCGTCGTCATCGAGTCGTACCGGGACGACGAGGCCTTCGCCGCCCACCTGGGCGCTCGTGCCGGCGCGGACTTCAACGCCGAGCTGATGCACCACATCGTCGAACCCGCCAGCGTGCTGCAGTTCCTCCGCTCCGTCGACGCGTAGCGGGGCGCCCGGCGAGGAGGCGAGAATGGCTGGCGTGGAGCCGGCGGAACGCGTTGACCTGACCCGTGCGGGGCACGAGCCCGAGGACGCGTGCCGCGACGTCCAGCCACCCGGGGCGGTCCGGACCGTGCTGCTGCTGTCCTGGGTGAGTCTGCTGTGGATGGTCGCGGAGGGTGGCCTCGGCCTGTTCGCCGGCCTACGGGCGCACTCGGTGTCGCTGGTCGCGTGGGCGCTGGGGTCGGCGATCGAGGGCCTCGCGAGCGTCATCGTGATCTGGCGGTTCTCCGGCAGCCGGCGGCTGTCGGAGACTGCCGAGCTGCGGGCGCAGCGTGCGGTCGCGGTGTCGTTCTGGCTGCTGGCGGTGTTCATCACCGCCGAGGCTGTTCGTGCGCTGCTGGGCACCGCGAGCGGAGAGGCGACGACTCTCGGGCTCGTGGTCACGGCGGCCAGCCTGGTGGTCATGCCCGGGCTCGGCGTGGCGAAGCGACGGCTCGGCGCGCGCCTGGGATCAGGAGCGACGACCGGAGAGGGCACGCAGAACCTGCTGTGCGCCGCTCAGGCCGGTGCGGTCCTGGTCGGCCTGGCGGTGCGCGCGCTCACCGGGATCGAGTGGCTCGACCCGGTCATCGCGCTCGGCCTTGCGGCGTGGTCGGTGCAGGAGGGCCGTGAAGCCTGGGAGGGCGAGGACTGCTGCTGAGCGGCCGACGGTCACGGGGCCGTGGACCAGGACGACCTCACGGCGCCACGCCACCGGTTCGGGTGGACGTCCCCCCCGCGGGCGGGTCGGCGTGCACTCGGGCGGGTGCACGCCGCTCAGCTCAGGAAGAACGCGACCAGCACCGGAGCGAGATCCTGCGGTGGTACACCGTGGAAGCTGCCCGGGAGGAGCCGGTGCTCGGCTCCCGGGATGCTCGCCGCAGTCGCCACGACCGCATCGTGGAGCCATCCGGGGCTCGCGGAGCTGCCGAGCACGAGCGTCGGGACCGTGATGTGCGCGAGGGCCGCCTCCGGAGGTCGGTCGTCGCCCATGATCTGCAGGTCGTAGAGGATCGTGTGCGCCAGCGCCTCGAGGGACGGCCACGCCGGTGACTGCCGGGTCTGCGCGACGACCTGCGGCGGGAGCCCGACGGCATCGGTCATGAACCGCTCGACCACCTCGCCGCGGCGTCCCGCGGACAGCAGCGCCCGGAGCTCCTCGGCCAGGGCGGTCGGCTCGACGCGCCTGGCGCCGACGACGTACGGCGGCTCGAACACGACCAGGCGCTCGACCGGCACGCCCGCCGCTGCAGCCGCGAGCACGAGAGCCGCGCCGGAGGAGTGGCCGTACACGAACGCGTGACCACCGACCTCGTCGACCAGGGCTGCAAGGTCCTCGATCTCCCTGTCGACCGCGTAGGGCGGGGTGTCGCCGCTGCCGCCGCGCCCCCTGCGGTCGTACGTGACGGCGCGCAGGTCGCGCGCGAGCACCTGGGCCAGGGCGGCCGCGGAGCGACGGTCGCTCAGCGCGCCGCCGACGAGGATGACCGGCGAGCCGTCACCGGCGACGTCGTAGACGATCGTCGTGCCGTCCCGTGAGGTGACCGTCGACATGAGAGGCCTCCGTCCCCGTCGGGATCTCGACCGGATCCCGATCCTCCGGCGACGCTACAACGCGTGACCGACACCGGCGCGTCGGTCAGCCGCCGGCGAGCTGCCGTGGCCGGGTGGGCTGCGCCCCGTCGGCCCCGGCGACCCCGCCGGCCCCGTCCACGGGTGCCTCATCGACCGTTGCGCGGCCGACCCTGCCGTGCGCAGCCGGGTCACCCCGAGCCGTGCGACTCCCGGTGCGGTCGGATCGGCTCCTCCCGGCAGCGGTGCCGATCGGCACCAGGAACCACGTCACGAGCAGCACGATCATCAGCACCAGCGCAGCGATGCGCAGCGCGGGCCCGATCGGGTCGGTGGACACCACGGCCGCGCGGGTCCGGTCCGGCGCCCCACCGACCCCCCACGCGAACACGGCCGACGTGTCCTCGATCCCCGCGCGGTGCACGATCACCTGGACGGCGAGCCGACCGGGAGCGGCAAGATCCGCGTGGATGCTCCATTGGTCGTCGACCAGGGGCTCCGCGACGAACGTCTGCGGCGCCCCGCCCACCGGGGTGAGCACGACCTCCACCGAGCGCACCGGGGCCGGAGCGGGTCGACGCGTGTTGTAGACGTCGACGAGCAGCACGTTCGGGCCCGGCAGGTTCGGCTGGATCGCCACGCTCTCCTGGAGGTCCGCGACGACCCGGTCGAGGTGGCTGTCGGTCACGGCCACGGAGCTCGCGACGAGCTCGGGTTCCATCGCGGGCTGCGCACTCGTGAGGACCCCCGCGAGGGCGAGCAC
>DATKTF010000590.1:0-7967 GCA_035531255.1 Cellulomonadaceae bacterium | reverse complement strand
TCTCTCCCTGCTCGGGCGGTCGGGACCACATGCTGTCACGCCGTCGGGGCCCGCACCGAGGGCTGCCATGGGGTTGGGAAGTTTGTTACATGATCGTAACCACAGGTGTACAGATTTGACCTACTCTGAACGCGAGCGCTTGACGCCCGACCGCCCCGAGGGCCACGACCGTGACTCGGCGGTCGCCCAGCAGCGAATGGAGCAGTTCATGTCAGCACGTACCCGCGCGGCACGCGGCTGGATCGCCGCAGTCGCCTCTGTCGCCGTTCTCACCTTGACGGCGTGCTCGAGCCCCACGAGCTCGAGCAGCCCGTCCTCGACCACCGGCAAGCCCGGCGGTTCGCTCGTGATCGGGGTCACCAGCGACCCCGACACGCTGTTCCCGTGGAAGGCCACCCAGTTCCAGGCCGTCCACCTGCTGGAGAACATCTACGGGACGTTGACGGAGTTCGACAAGGACCTCAACGTCGTCCCCGGGCTCGCCACCTCGTGGGAGGCCTCGGCCGACGGGAAGACCCTCACCTTGCACCTGCGCACCGGCGTGACGTTCGACGACGGCACCGCGTTCGACTCGGCGTCCGTCAAGAGCTCGCTCGACGCGATCAACCTCGAGTCCACGGCGGCGGTCGCGCGGTCCTCGCTCGCCCTCGTCACGTCGGTCGACGCGCCCGACCCGTCGACCGTCGTGCTGCACCTCTCCGCTCCCGACGCCGCGCTGCCGGCCAACCTCGCGTCGGTCAACATGGCGATGCTCCCGGCGGGCGCCACCGAGACGGCACTCAACACGAAGCCCGACGGCACCGGCCCGTACACGCTCGCGTCGCGCAAGCCGAGCCAGTCGATCACCCTCGCCGCCAACACCGCGTACTGGGGTGCCGCCCCCACGCTCGCGAGCATCGAGTTCCGGGTGATCCCGGACGAGTCGTCGATCGTCTCCGCGCTCCAGTCCGGGAACGTGCAGATGGCGGTGTTCGACGACCCGCTGGTCGCGAAGACCGCCACCGGACCGTCCGTGACCGTGACCAAGACGCCGCAGCTCTCCTACCACGTGCTGCAGCTCAACGCCCGCCGCGGCGACCTCACCGACGTGAACGTGCGACTGGCCATCCAGTGCGCGATCGACCGCCAGCAGGTCCTCGACACCGCGGCCCTCGGCGAGGGCGAGGTGACCGGTCCGATCACGTCACCGGCCTACAAGTCCGACCCGAGCGCGCGGCCGTGCCCGACACGCGACCTCGCGAAGGCCAAGGCGTACCTCGCGAAGGCGGGCAAGAGCTCCGGCGTCACGATCGACACGATCGTCTCCCAGGGCGAGTACGCGACCTCGGTCAACGAGGCGCAGAACCTGGCCGCACAGCTCGCCGAGGCCGGCATCACGCTCAAGCTCGAGGTCCTCGAGTCCGGTGCGTACGTCGACCGCTGGATCGCCGGGGACTTCGACGCCGCGGTGGCCCTCAACGGTGGGCGTCCGGACCCGGACGGCATGTACGGCCGGTACTTCACCAGCACGGGCAACCTCAACAAGGTCGCCGGGTACAGCTCGCCGGAGCTCGACGCGCTCTTCGCGCAGGGCAAGTCCACGACGGACCCTGCGGCGCGCAAGGTGATCTACACGAAGATCTCGAACGACCTCGAGAACAACGCCGCGTGGATCTGGATGTTCACGAGCTACACGTACACCGTGACGGCGACGTCGGTGCACGGGTTCACCCCGATGGCGAGCGGCTCGCTCCAGTCGCTCCGCACCACGACCGTCGGCTAGCCGCACGCGAGGTGGTGGGGTCGGTGCTCGCCGACCCCACCACCCCCTGACGAGATGGGCATCATGGTCCGACAGCTCCTCCACCACAGCGTCGTGCGCCGCGGCACGCAGATGGTCGTCACGTTGTTCGGTGTGGCCGTCTTCGTGTTCGTGATGCTCCGGGCCATCCCCGGCAACCAGATCACGGCCGGGCTCGGCACCGAGGCCGCGGCGCTCACCCCGGCCCAGCGCGCCGCGCTCGAGAGCTACTACGGTCTCGACAAGCCGCTGCTCACGCAGTTCTTCAGCTGGCTCGGCAACGTGTGCACCGGGAACCTCGGGTTCTCCTCGCGCTCGCAGGAGAGCGTCCTCGACATGACGGTCCACTCGCTGCCGGTCACGATCGAGCTCGCCGTCCTCGCGATCGTGCTCGGGCTGGTCATCGGCGTACCGCTCGGGATGCTCTCGGCGTCCAAGCCCGAGTCGCCGCGCGACGCGATCGGTCAGGCCGTCGGGCTCGCCGGGCTGTCGATCCCCGCGTTCCTGCTCGCGACAGCCCTGCTCTCGGTGCTGGCCCAGGTGTGGGGCTACAACCCGAACGGCCGCGTCTTCGCCCCGATCACGCAGGATCCCCTGCTGAACCTGCAGCAGATGATGCTGCCCGCGTTCGTGCTCGGGTTCGGGATCGCGGCACCGATCATGAGGACCACGCGGACCGCGGTCCTCGACGTCCGGTCGGAGGACTTCGTCCGGACCGCGCGCGCCAAGGGGGTACCCGTCCGACGCCTGTACGTCCGGCACATCCTCGGGAACGCGCTGGTCCCGATCGTCACGATGACCGGGCTGCAGTTCGGCTACCTGCTCGGTGGTGCGGTCGTCGTGGAGCAGGTCTTCTCGATCCCCGGGATCGGGCGTCAGGTCCTGCTCGGCATCCAGCAGAAGGAGTACGCCGTGGTGCAGAGCACCGTGCTGGCGATCGCGGTGGCCTTCGTCCTGGTCAACCTCCTGACCGACGTGCTGTACCGCGTGATCGACCCGAGGGTGCGTGCCTCATGACCGACCTGACCGCGGTGCCGGTCGCCGTCGCCGGCACCGTCCGACACCCGCTCACCGCCGTCCTGCGGAGCCGCAGCGGCCTCGTCGGGATCGTGATCACCGGGTTGCTGCTGGTCGTGGGGGTCCTGTCCCTGACGGGCGCGCTCCCGTACGACGCGGTCGCCCAGGACCCCGTGCACCGCCTCGCCGCACCCTCCGGAGCGCACTGGTTCGGCACCGACCAGTTCGGTCGTGACGTGTTCTCCCGGGTCGCGGCCGGCGTCGCCAACTCGTCCCTGATCGCGGTGGTCGCGGTCTCGTTCGCGACGATTGTCGGCACCGCGGGCGGGCTGGTCGGCGGCTTCTTCCGGCGACTGCCCGACGCGCTGATCGGCGGGCTCACCAACATCCTGTTCGCGTTCCCGCCGCTGCTGCTCGCCCTCTCGCTCGCGTCCGTCTTCACACGGACCTGGTTCACCGTCGCGGTCGCGATCGCGGTCGTGTACGTGCCGATCTTCGTCCGGGTGACGCGGGGACCGGTCCTCTCCCTGCGCGAGGTCGAGTTCGTCCGGGCGGCCACGAGCACAGGTGAGAGCCGCACGGTCGTGATGCTCCGGCACGTCCTGCCCAACCTCACGTCGATCCTCGTCGTGCAGATCGCCCTCTCGCTCTCGTGGGCGGTCCTCACGGAGGCGTCCCTGAGCTTCCTCGGTCTGGGGACGCCGCCGCCCGCGCCGTCGCTCGGGTCGATGATCTTCGAGTCGCGCACGCTCGTCTCGATCGCGCCGTGGACCATGGCCGCGCCGGGTGTCGTCGTCGTGCTCCTCGTCGTCGGGCTCAACCTCCTCGGCGACGGCCTGCGGGACGTCCTCGACCCGCGGAACAGGGGTGCGCGATGACGACGACGCCACAGTCCCCGCACGACTTCGCGAGCCTGTCCACCGAGGCGGTCGACCCGACGTTCGCCGACGTCGACCGCATGCCCGTCGCCGAGCTCGCGGCCTTGATGAACGCGACGGACGCGACCGTCCCGGGCGCGGTCGAGAAGTCGCTGCCGAGCATCGTGCCCGCGATCGAGGCGGTGACCGAGCGGCTGCGGGCCGGCGGCCGGCTGATCTACGTGGGTGCCGGCACGCCCGGGCGGCTCGGGGTGCTCGACGCCTCCGAGTGCCCTCCGACGTTCGGGACGTCGCCGGACCAGGTGTTCGCGATCATCGCGGGCGGTCCGGAGGCGATCGTCTCGCCGATCGAGGGCGCCGAGGACGACGAGGAGCAGGGCGTCGCCGCGATCTCCGCCGCCGACGTCGGGCACCTCGACGCGGTGGTCGGCGTCGCCTCGAGCGGACGCACGCCGTACGTGGTCGCCGCGATCGCGGAAGCGCGGCGGCGCGGTGCCCTCACCGTGGGGCTGTCCTGCAACGTCGGCACGGCGCTGAGCGAGGCCGCCGAGCACGCGATCGAGATCGCCGTCGGGCCGGAGCTCGTCAGCGGCTCGACGCGGCTCAAGGCCGGGACCGCGCAGAAGCTCGTCCTCAACATGTTCTCGACGATCGCGATGATCCAGATCGGCAAGACCTACGGGAACCTGATGGTCGACGTGCACGCGTCGAACGCGAAGCTGCGCGCCCGGGCGGTCCGGATCGTGCGGGCGATCGCCGAGGTCGACCGGGTCACCGCGATCGCGGCGCTCGAAGGAACCGGGTACCGGGTCAAGCATGCCGTCCTGCTGCTCCGGCTCGGCCTGGACCCCGAGACCGCGGAGGAGAGGCTGCTCGCCGCAGGCGGTCGGTTGCGCAACGTCCTGGAGGGACCCAGATGAGAGTGCTCGGGATGATCTCGGGGACGTCGCACGACGGCATCGACACGGCCGTCGTCGACTTCCGCCACGCCGACGGACGGCTGACGGGGACGGTCCTGCACACCGGCAGCACGCCGTACGCGTCGGACCTGCGGGCGAGGTTGATCACGGCCCTGCCACCTGCGCAGACGACGCTCGCGGAGGTGTGCGAGCTCGACACGCTGATCGGCCAGGCGTTCGCGGCCGCCGCGGTCGCCGTGATCGGAGAGGCGGGTCCGGTCGATGCGATCTGCTCGCACGGGCAGACCGTGTACCACTGGATCTCCGACGGCGCCGCGCTCGGGACCCTGCAGCTGGGGCAGCCGGCGTGGATCGCGGAGGCGACCGGGGCCGTGGTGGTCTCGGACGTGCGCGCCCGGGACCTGACCGTCGGGGGGCAGGGGGCACCGGTGGTGTCGTTCCTCGACAGGATGCTGCTCGCGGGCATGCCAGGAACCCGAGCCGCGCTCAACCTCGGCGGGATCTCGAACATGACGGTCGTCGGACCCGACGGCGGGCTCGTGGCCTACGACATCGGCCCGGCGAACGCGCTGATCGACTCGGTCGTGGTCGAACGAGGACTGACGACGTGCGGCTACGACCGTGACGGCGCGATCGCTGCGTCCGGGACGGTCGACGAGGCGCTGCTGGGCGTCCTGCTCGCCGAGCCGTACTACCGGCTGCCGGCGCCGAAGAGCACCGGCAAGGAGCTCTTCCACGGCGGCTACGTGCGGCACGCGGTCGAGGTCGCGGGCGCGGACCCGACCGACGCGGACCTCGTCGCGACGCTCACCGCGCTGACGGTCCGGACCGTCGCGGCGGAGGTCCGACGCGCCGGGGTGACGACGCTGGTCGCCTCGGGCGGCGGCTGCCGGAACCCGGTGATCCTCGACGGGCTCCGCCACGAGCTCCCCGGGGTCGAGGTGCTGCTGTCCGACGACCTCGGCGCGCCGGCCGACGACAAGGAGGCGATCGCGTTCGCGCTGATCGGGTGGTGCACGCTGCACGGGGTTCCGTCGAACCTGCCCGAGGGTACCGGCGCACGCGAGCCGCGCATCCTCGGCACCATCACGCCGGGAGCAGGGCCGCTCGTGCTTCCCGACCCGGTGCCGTCCGTGCCGTCGTCGCTGACCCTCGTCGGCGCGCGCCAGGTGACCGACGTGCCGACCGTGACGGTGCGCCGGGCCGAGGCCGGCGACCTCGACCAGATCGTCGACGTCTTCCTCGCGTGCTGGCGCGAGACCTACGCCGCCGTGCTGCCGCAGCGCCTCGTCGACACCATGACCGAGGAGGACGCGCGCGGGCTGTGGGACCGGGCCGCGCGGGAGTCGGCCCCCGGTGACCTGCTCGTCGCGCTCGGTCCCCCGGCCGAGGGCGTCGTCGGGGTCGCCCGGCTCGGACCCGTCGTCGGCGCCACAGGACACCTCGCCTCGCTCTACGTCTCACCGCGCGCCCAGGGGACCGGTGTCGGGCGTCGTCTGATGGACGCCGCCATGGGTCAGCTCGCGGCAGCCGGTGCGACGTCCGCGACGCTCTGGGTGTTCCGGGACAACTCGCCGTCGATCTCGTTCTACCGGCACCTCGGATGGGCGCCGGACGGCCACGACCGTACGCAGCCCGAGTTCGGCGAACCGGAGATCCGGCTCGTGCGGAGTCTCCCCCCGGCCGACGGTGACGGACGCCGATGACCGGGACGGTGCGCGAGCTGCGGGTGCACGAGTCGGTGCGTGCCCTCGTGCGCCCGTTCGTCACCGCGATCCGGCGCGTCGACAGCATCCCGGTCGTGCTCGTCGAGGCCGTCGACGACTCCGGCGCGAGCGGCTGGGGCGAGGCGGCCGTGAGCTGGCGCGTCACCGGGGAGTCTCCTGCGAGCGTCCGCGCGGCTGTCCTCGGACCGCTCCGCGACGCGGTCGTCGGGCGCCCCTTGGACGCGACCGTGACCCTCGGCGCGGACCTCGCGCGCGTGTTGTTCCAGAACTCTGCCGCGCGTTCGGCGGTCGAGTGTGCCGTCCAGGACCTGTCCGCCACGCGTCGTGGACTGACCGTGGCCGAGGCGCTGGGGTCACGACCTCCGCGCGCGTCCGGCGCCGTCACCGTGCGCACGGACATCACGGTCTCCGCGGCGAGCACCGCGACGCTCGTCGAGGTCGCGCGTCAGCACGTGGCCGACGGCTTCTCGATGATCAAGGTCAAGGTCGGTGCCGGCGGGGACGACCGTGGAGCCCTGGTCGCGGTGCGGGAGGCCGTGGGACCGGACGTCGGGCTGCGCGTCGACGCGAACCAGGCGTGGGAGGTCGACGAGGCCGTCGAGATCATCCGGCGCTGGGAGGCCGCGGGTGTCGACCTCGACCTGGTCGAGCAGCCGGTGCGCGCGCGGGACCTGGACGGTCTGGCCGCGGTGACGGCGCGGGTCGGGACCCCGGTGCTCGCCGACGAGTCCGTCCGTACGAGCGACGACCTGCATGAGGTGATCCGCCGCCGCGCCGCAGGGCTCGTCAACATCAAGCTCGCGAAGACCGGCGGACTGGCGGAGGCCCGGTCGATGGCGGAGCTCGCGGCGCGGAGCGGGATCGGCGTCGTGATCGGCTGCATGATGGAGAGCAGCGTCGGCGTCGGTGCGGCGGCGGCGCTCGCGGCGAGCCTCGGCGGTGCGGACGGCGCACGTACCCACGACCTCGACGCCGGGCTCTGGCAGTCGACGCCGCCGGTGCGCGGCGGGATCCGGTACGACGGCGCCGAGGTGGTGCTCTCGTCGCGGCCGGGGCTGGGCATCGACGGGCTCGCGGGGGACGACGTCGCCGAGCCGTGGGTGGTGGCACCATGACGGGCCGTGCCGGGCAGGACCACGCGCTGCAGGAGCTCGCGCGGCGCGTCGTTCACGACGTCCCGTCGGACGCGCCGACGGACGCCGTGCCGCCGGTCGGAGCGGTGCTCGCGGTGCACGCACCTGACGGCGAGAGCCTCGCCGTCGCCGGCGACCGCACGCTCGAGCAGGACGCCCCGATGACGCCCGACACCGTGCACGACCTCGCATCGGTCACGAAGGTCGCGGGCACGACGGTCACCGTGATGCGGCTCGTGTCCGACGGGCTGCTGTCGCTGGACCGGTCCGTCACGAGCCTGCTCCCCGGGTTCGCGGGCGGGTACAAGGACGACGTCACGGTGCGCGACCTGCTTGAGCACCGGTCGGGGATGGCCGAGTGGTGGCCGCTGTACATCTCCGCGGCCGGTGGACCGGCACCCGAGTCCGCGTACGACGTCGTGGACCGGCTGGCGTTGCGGTACGCGCCGCGGTCCGGTCACCACTACTCGGACCTGGGCTTCGTCCAGCTCGGGCGGATCGTCTCCACCGTC
>DATKTF010000589.1:0-12200 GCA_035531255.1 Cellulomonadaceae bacterium | reverse complement strand
TCCCCGCGACGGATCAGCAGCGCAGAACGCGCGGCATGGCAGGGGTACGTCGAGGAACCGGTCCGGATCCGTCGCCGGGACTCTCGCGACCACTGACGCGGCCGCGACCCGCGACCTGCGACCTGCGACCTGCGTGATCGCAGCCTCCCGCGGCTCGCGGCTCCGCCGATGGCTCGCGTCACCCCTGAGGCGCGCGGACCATCCCCTCCTGGGCGATCGTGGCCACGAGGGTCCCGTCCCGGGAGTAGACGCGGGCGAGGCCGAGACCCCGCCCACCCTGCGCCGACGGCGAGGACTGCTCGTACAGGAGCCAGTCGTCGACGCGGACGTCTCGATGCCACCACATCGCATGATCGAGGCTCGCGATCGAGAGACCCCGGGTCGCCCAGCTGAGACCGTGCCGACGGAGCACGGGCTCGAGCATGACCTGGTCGCAGGCGTAGGCGAGCAGAGCCCGGTGCACCAGCTGGCTCTCCGGGACGACACCCCGGGCACGCATCCACACGCGCTGCCGGTCGGTGGGACCGCGCTCGTCGCTCACGTCGGTGCCCCCAGCGCCCTCAAGGCCCCAAGCGCCCCCGGTGCCGGGACCGAGGTACAGCGACGACCCCACGTGACGGACGTCGAAAGCCGCATACCGCGTCCAGAACTGCGCGACCGGATGGTCGAGGGAACCCAGGACCTCGACCGCCGAGTCGACGAGGTCGGGGTCGGCGACCGGGTGCTGCGGGGCGGCGTGGTCGAGCCCTGGCTGAGCCTCCTGGAACGACAGGATCATCGACAGGATCGGCACGTCGTCCTGGAGCGCGTGGATCCGACGCGCCGTGAACGAGCGACCGTCGCGGAGACGCTCGACGGCGTAGGTGATCGGCTGGTCGACCGCACCGGCCCGGAGGAAGTACCCGTGCAGCGAGTGCGGGAGCCGGTCGGACGGAACGGTGCGACCCGCAGCGATCAGCCCCTGCGCCAGGACCTGCCCGCCGAAGACCCGACCGTTGAGCTGTGGCAGGTTCTGCCCGACGTAGGTGAGGTCGTCGACGCGCCGCATCTCCAGCGCCTCGAGGAGCTCGCGCATCGGGTCCGGAACGGCGGCCCCGACCCGGGGAGTGTCCTCGGCGGGGTCGGCACCCGTTCGGCTCTGATCGGAGGTGCTCACGGCGGACCGTCCTCGACGGCGTTCATCAGCGAGTGGGCTGCGCGCTCGAGGTAGTCCCAGAGCGTCGCCTGGTCGAGCGGCGCCAGCCCGAGAGTCTCCACCGCCGTGCGCATGTGGAGCAGCCAGCGGTCTCGTGCGCGCGGAGTCACCGCGAACGGCGCGTGGCGTGCCCGTAGCCGCGGGTGCCCGCGCTCCTCGCTGTACGTGGTGGGGCCGCCCCAGTACTGCTCGAGGAACATCGTCAGGCGCAGGGCCGCAGGACCGAGATCCTCCTCCGGGTACATCGGCCTCAGGAGATCGTCCCCGGCGACCCCGGCGTAGAAGGCGTCGACCAGACGCACGAAGGTCTCGTGCCCGCCGATCGAGGCGTAGAACGACGCGGCCGGGTCGGAGAAGGTCACCGCGACATCTTCTCACCGTCGCAGGGGTGTGTTCCTGTGCGTCGTGGCCGATGACCAGCGCGGACTACTCTGGTGAGCACCACACCGGTGGGGTGTGCACGACCTGGGGAGTTCTATGAGCAAGGCAGAGCAGATCCTCGTGGCCCTCGGCGGGGCCGCGAACGTCGTCGACCTGGAGCCGTGCATCACGCGGCTGCGTGTCGAGGTTGCCGACCCGGCGCTGGTCGACGAGGGCGCGCTCAAGGAGACAGGGGCGTTCGGCGTCGTCCGCTCCGGTCGTGTGGTCCAGGTCATCGTCGGTCCGGAGGCCGACAACCTCGCTGCCGAGCTCGACGGTCTTCGCTGACCAGCACGGCCCGCGCCGCGGCACCCGGGCCTGATCGTCCCGACACGGCGATCGTCCCTGGCCCGGTCATCGCTCTCTGGCAGGATCGAGCCGTGTCCGAGACGGTAGTGGGTCTTCCCGATCAGCTGGTGCGGCTCGCAGCCGCTCACGGCGTGGTGCCCGACTACTGGGGGTTCGACGGGACGCACCGCTGGGTCACCCCGGACACGGTGATCGCCGTGCTCGCGGCTCTCGGGGTGGACGCGAGGTCGCCTGAGCGTGCCGAGGTCGCGCTCGCCCACGCGGAGGACGACCCGTGGCGGCAGATGCTCCCGCCGGTCGTCGTGCTCCGCGCCGGTGCCGAGCAGCGGCTGGTCGTGCACGTGAGCGACGGTGACCCGGTCACCGTCTGGGCGGACCTCGACCCGGAGTCCGGTGGCGGACGTCGCGACCTCGACCAGCTCGACGTCTACGTCGAACCGCGGATGGTGGACGGACGTCGGATCGGACGCGCCACCTTCACCGTGCCGACCGACCTGCCGCTCGGCTGGCACGAGCTCCACGCGCGGTCCCCCCGGGGCTCGGCACGCTGCCTGCTGGTCGTGACACCGTCCCGCCTCGAGCTGCCCGAGCAGCTCCGCGACGGGCGTGCCTGGGGCTTCATGACCCAGCTCTACTCGGTGCGGTCCCGTGCGTCGTGGGGCATCGGCGACCTCGCCGACCTCGCCGACCTCGCCTGGCTCTCGGCGCGCGACTGCGGCGCCGACTTCCTGATGATCAACCCGCTGCACGCGGCTGAACCCGTCGGGAGCATGTCACCGTCGCCCTATCGACCGGCGACGCGGCGGTTCGTGAACCCGGTGTACCTCCGTGTCGAGGACATTCACGAGACGGCGTACCTGTCCGCAGCGGACCGCTCGCTGATCGAGTGGGCCGCCGAGTCCGTCCAGCCCTCGGACACGAGCGACGGACCGATCGACCGCGACGCGGCCTGGGCCGCGAAGCGCACCGCCCTCGACGTGGTCTTCCAGGCCACGCGGACGCGGGCGCGCCAGGCTGCCTTCGACGAGTTCCGCCGTGACCAGGGTGGCGGCCTCGAGGACTTCGCACTCTGGTGCGCGCTGTGTGAGCGGTACCAGGCCGACGACGCCTGGCCGCCCGAGGCCCTCGACCCGTCGTCCGCGCTCGTCGCCCGCGCCCGGACGGAGCTCGCGGACCGGGTGACGTTCTACTGCTGGCTGCAGTGGGTCGCGGACCTTCAGCTCCGGACCGCGCAGCAGGCCGCACGTGACGGTGGCATGTCGATCGGGATCATGCACGACCTGGCGGTCGGCGTTCACCCGGACGGGGCCGAGGCGTGGTCGCAGCGAGACGTGTTCGCCTCCGGGGTGACGGTCGGGGCACCGCCCGACATGTACAACCAGCAGGGCCAGAACTGGAACCAGCCCCCGTGGCGACCTGACGCGCTCGCCCGCGCCGGCTACGCCCCCTATCGGGACATGCTCCGCACGATCCTCCGGCACGCGGGCGCGATCAGGATCGACCACGTCATCGGCCTGTTCCGCCTGTGGTGGATTCCGGAAGGTCACGGCGCTGACGCGGGCGCGTACGTCCGCTACGACCACGAGGCGCTGATCGGCATCCTGTGCCTCGAGGCGCATCGCGCCGGCGCCGTCGTGATCGGCGAGGACCTCGGCGTCTTCGAACCGTGGGTGCGCGGGTACCTCGAGGAGCGTGGCGTCCTCGGGACGTCGGTGCTCTGGTTCGAGAAGGACGGCGCCGACCCGATGCCTCCGGAGCGCTACCGCCGGTTGGCGCTGTCGACGGTCACCACGCACGACCTCCCACCGACCGCCGGCTACCTCGCTGAGGAGCACGTCGCGATCCGCGAACGGCTGGGCCTCCTCACGGAGCCGGCCACGGTGGTGCACAAGCAGGCCCGCGACGAACGCCAGGCACTTCTCGTGCGACTCGCCGAGCGCGGGCTCATCAGCGCCGACCCGACCGAGCGCGAGGTCGTCGAGGCCATGCACCGATGGATCTTCCAGACCCCGTCGGTCTTGATCGGGGTGGCACTCGTCGACGCCGTCGGTGAGCGACGCGCGCAGAACCAGCCCGGAACCGACCGCGAGTACCCGAACTGGATGGTTCCGCTCGCCGACAGCTCGGGCCGCGTCGTGCTGCTGGACGATCTCTTCGACAACGCGCGACTGCGGTCGCTCACCGCGGTGCTCCGCGGCTGACCGGTCGCCGCTCGACCCGCAGCCGCGGCGACCCCGCGATCACGCTGACGCGCGGTCCGCCTCCTGCGCCCGGAGTGCACGGCGGACCCCGTCACGCGCCTCCACGACGAGGCGCCGTAGCGCAGGCGTCCGATCACCCAGACCGGCCAGGAACGCGTCGGTGGCTCCCAGCACGTCCACCCTGGGCTCGTCCGCGAGGTCGACCGGGTACAGGCCGACCACGATGTTCTGGGCGATCTCGTTCGTGCGCGTGGCCCACACGGTCTCGAGCGCCGCGAAGTACGGCTCGACGAAGTCGACCAGCAGGGACCTGTCGTGGACCCGACCGAACCCGGCGATCGTCGCCTCGTGCACCGCGTTCGGCAACGCATCGCTCTCCACGACCGCGGCCCACGCAGCGGCCTTGGCGGCTCGCGTCGGGATCGCCGCCCGGGCGGCCGCCGCTGCCCGCTGGCCCGTCGCGGTGGCATCCCGTTCGAGCTCGGCGTCGATGGCCTCGACGCCGACACGGCCGGCCGTGACGAGCGACGTGAGGAGCTCCCACCGGAGGTCGGTGTCGACGCTCAACCCGTCGAGCGGCCCCGTGCCGTCGAGCAGCCCGGCCACGACGTCGAGATGCGTCGGCGCGCTCGCGCGACCGGCGAGCACCTTGACGAGCTGCAGCTGCAGGTCGCTGCCGGGCGCCGCGCGGCGAGCGGCAACGATCAGTCGGTCGGTCGTGGCGGCGTCGATCGACTCGCGGTCCTCCCGGGCGACGTACAGGTCGATCGCCGTCGCGAGCTGCCGGAGCAGGACCAGCGCCACCGACGAGTCGGTCTCCTGCTCGACGTTCTCCAGGACGAGGTCGACGAACCGTCGTGCCGGCCACTCCCCGTCACGGGTCGTGTCCCACGCGGCGCCCCACACCAGCGTTCGAGGGAGGGAGTCCCCAAACGTCGAGAGGTACCGGCGCGCCGTCTCGAGCGACCTCTCGTCGAGCCGGATCTTCGCGTAGGCGAGGTCGTCGTCGTTCACCAGGACGAGATCGGGACGACGACGGCCGACCAGCTCCGGGACCTCCGTCAGGGCGCCCGCCACGTCGAGCTCGACCCTCACGGTCCGGACGAGCCGCGGTGACCCGCCGTCCGCCAGCACGTCGTACCCGCCGACGGCGAGCCGGTGCGGGCGGAACGCGTCCACCGGAGCCGTCGGGTGCTCGGGCGGGATCTCCTGGCGGATCGCGAACGAGGTGACGATCTCGGCGCCGTCCGGTCCTGGCTCCGAGGTGATGACGGGACGGAGCAGCGTGAGACCGGCCTGCTCGAGCCACAACGACGACCACCGGGACAGGTCACGCCCACTGGTCGCCTCGAGCTCGACCATCAGGTCGCGCAGCTCGGTGCTCCTCCACGCATGCTTCTCGAAGTACGACCCCACCCCCGCGAGGAACTGCTCCCGGCCGACCCACGCGACGAGCTGCTTGAGCACGCTCGCGCCCTTCGCGTAGGTGATGCCGTCGAAGTTCACCGAGACGTCCTCGAGGTCACGGATGTCCGCGACGATCGGGTGCGTCGACGGCAGCTGGTCCTGGCGGTACGCCCAGCTCTTCTCGAGCGACGAGAAGGTGCTCCAGGCGCTCGTCCACTCGGTGGCCTCGGACGCCGCGAGCGTCGAGGCGTACTCCGCGAACGACTCGTTGAGCCACAGGTCGTCCCACCACCGCATCGTGACCAGGTCGCCGAACCACATGTGGGCGAGCTCGTGCAGGATCGTCACGGCGCGGCGCTCGACCGTCGCCGCGGGGACCTTGGACCGGAACACGTAGCCCTCGAGGAGCGTGACCGCTCCGACGTTCTCCATCGCGCCTGCGTTGAACTCGGGGACGAACAGCTGGTCGTACTTCGCGAACGGGTACGGGACCCCGAACGCGTTCTCGTAGAACGCGAAACCCGACCGGGTGAGCGCCAGGATGTTGTCGGCGTCGAGGTGCTCGGCCAGTGATCGACGGCAATACACGCCGAGCGGGATCCTGCGGCCGTCGCTGCTGGTCAGCTCCCCGGTCCCGTGGTGGTACGGCCCGGCCACGACCGCCGTGACATAGCTCGAGATCCGTGGCGTGGTCTCGAACGTCCAGGTGGCCGTGCCACTCTCGACGCCGCCGTTGCGGTTCACGCCACCCTCGACGCGCGACGGGGTGCCTGCGGCAGGGTAGCTGGACACGACCTCCCAGTGCGCCGGCGCAGTCACCGTGAACGCGAACGTCGCCTTGAGGTCGGGCTGCTCGAACACGGCGAACACCCGCCGCGAGTCCGCGACCTCGAACTGCGTGTAGAGGTACACCTCGTCGTCGACCGGGTCGACGAACCGGTGCAGGCCCTCGCCGGTGTTCATGTACGCGCAGGTCGCCTCGACCGTCAGGACGTTGTCCGCGGCAAGGCCGTCGAGCTGGATCCGCGAGTCCGCGAACACCGAGGCAGGGTCGAGGACCGCTCCGTTGAGCTCGACGCGATGAAGCTCCGGGGCGATCAGATCGACGAACGTCGCAGAACCGGGCTCGGCCGAGAACCGGATCGTGGTGCGTGAGGCGAAGGTCGACGGACCCGTGGTCAGGTCCAGGGCGACCTCGTAGGCGGCGACCTCGACGAGCGACGCCCGGGTACGGGCCTCGGCGCGGGTCAGGTTCTCAGCGGGCACGGACAGCTCCTCCGGTGACACGAGTGACGGGGGAATCCTTTCATGCGGTCGTCGGTGACCCGATCGGGGTCCGCACCGCGCAGGACGACCACGCACCATCGCACGGCAGCGCACCGCCGCGGGCCGCTCGGGGACGCCGTGGGCCGCTGTCGCCCGAAAATCCGGCGACATCTCGGGCGTCGACATGGTTGTCTCTCAGACACCGCGGTGATCTCCCGGGTCCGGCCAGACCCACTCCATCCCTTCCCTGACGGAGAGCACCATGCCCACCCTCCTGCTGACCCTGCTGCGGCGGCCACCACCACCGCGCACTCGGGACCCGCGTGCGCCGGGCCACCGCGTCCGCCCGACCGAGCCCGCACCGATCGCCGCGGCCGCGATCGAGACGTGCTTCGGCCCGCTCGCCCGGCTGCGTTGACGGTCCTGCCACGACGACGCGGGCGGACCCCCCGGATCTGACACGATGGTCCGATGACCACGCCCTTCGTCCGCACCGCACCGGTGGAGCGCTGATGGGCCGCCACGCGACCGCAGGCGAAGCGGGTGCGTCGGCTCCGGGGCGTCACGGGCTCTGGTGGGAGCGCGCCGCTCTTGCCGTGGTCGCCGCGGCGACGATCGCCGGCGTCCTGCGCTGGGCGGGCCTGACATGGCTCAGCGCGATCCTCGCGGCCGGTGCCGTCGCGGTCGTCGTGGTGCTCGCCGCGCTCGTCGCCGCGACGGTGCCACCGCCGCACCCGCATGCGCACGCTCTCGAGCACCACCGCTCCGCCGCCGGACCGTTGCCCTCGTCCCCACCGCGTCGGGAGCCTCCCGCACCGGATCCCCGCTCGTGGCCGGGCGGGCCGTAGGCTGACCTCGTGAGCCTGAGCAACCATTCCCCCAGCAGCGCGGACCGGATCGTCTGGATCGACTGCGAGATGACCGGGCTCGACCTCGGAGCCGACGCGCTCGTCGAGGTGGCCGCGGTCGTCACGGACTCGGAGCTCAACGTCCTCGGCGACGGCGTGGACGTGGTCATCTCTCCGCCGCAGGCTGCCGTCGAGCAGATGGGCGACTTCGTCCGCGACATGCACACGACGTCAGGCCTGCTCGACGCCCTCGCCGGCGGCACCACGCTCGCCGAGGCCGAGGCCGCGGTGCTCGCATACGTCCGCTCCTGGGTTCCGGAGCCCGGCAAGGCACCGCTCGCGGGCAACTCCGTCGGCACCGACAAGGCGTTCCTCGACCGCGACATGCCCGAGCTGATCGGGCACCTGCACTATCGGATCGTGGACGTCTCCTCGATCAAGGAGCTGGCCCGGCGCTGGTATCCGCGGGTCTACTTCGCCGCACCGCGGAAGAACGGCGGGCACCGCGCCCTCGCTGACATCCTCGAGAGCATCGACGAGCTGCGGTACTACCGTGCCGCCCTGCTCGTCCCGGAGCCCGGGCCCGACTCGAAGGCGGCCAAGGCCATCGCCGAGCAGATCGCCGCGACGTCCGTCGCCGCTCCCGGGACGGCGGCCGGCGACGGTCCGACCGGCAGAGGTGTCCCCGTGGACGACGCGTCGACGGCACCGCTCGACGACAGCGCGGCGTCGCCCGCTCGCTGACCGCGGCGGGACCGCGCGTAGGAGCACGCCCTCGGCTCCGGTACACTTTTCGCTGGCCCGGCAACGGGCCATGGTGGCTATAGCTCAGTTGGTAGAGCACCTGGTTGTGGTCCAGGGGGTCGCGGGTTCAAGTCCCGTTAGCCACCCCGTTCAGGACGCGCCTCGGCACCAGCCGGGGCGCGTCCTGCTGTCTGCGCGCGCGCCGGCGCGGCACCTCAGGCGTCGACCCGGCGCGCGATCGCCGCCGCGAACCGGTCGACCGCGCCCGGGGCGAGAGCCAGGAACATGGACGGTTCCGTCAGCTCCAGCTCGAGCACGACGGGGTTGCCGGCATCGTCCGGTAGCAGGTCGACGCGCGCGTAGAGCAACGGGCCGTCGAATCCCGGGACGAGGTCCGGCACCGCGGCGATGGCACGGTCCGCCACCTCACGCTCCAGCGGGCTGGCCTCCCGGGCCGTCATGGTCTCGACACGGTAGAGGTCCTCGTTCGCGCGGTACGGGCCCTCGAGGAGGGGCGCCTTGCGCACCGCGTGGCTGAACTCCCCGTCGATGTAGACCATGCCCGTCTCACCGACGGTGTCGACCTGGGTGAGGTACCGCTGGATCATGACGTGACGACCGCTCTGCAAGATGTTCTTCGCGTGGGTGATGGCGAGCGAGCGGGACGGCGTCACGTCGGCCTGGTACCTCCCGGTGTCCCGCGACCCGGCGCTGATCGTCGGCTTGATGACGAAGTCACCGAACGCAGGGAACCGGGTGTGGATCGCGCGCGAGTCGAAGTTGCGCTCCGGGTCCAGCCAGATCGTCGGCACCGTGGGGATCCCCGCACCCTCGAGGTCGCGCTGGTACTGCTTGTCGACGTTCCAGGAGATGACGTCCGACGGGTTGAGCAGCTGCGGGAGGCTGCGCACCCACGCCACGAAGTCCCCCGGGTGCTCGGTGTAGTCCCAGGTGCTCCGGATCACGACGAGGTCGAACGTCGTCCAGTCGATGCCCGGGGAGTTCCAGACGACCGGCACGGCCTCGACCCCTCGCGCAGCCAGGGCACCGACGAGCGGGGCGTCGTCCGCGTCGAGGTCGGGGAGGGCCGTGCAGGTCGCGAGCGCGATGCGGGGAGTCGTCACGTCTGCAGACTACCGACCGGTGTCGACCGTGAGGTCGCCGTCCGACAGCCGGTGCAGCGCCGCGAGCAGTCCCGCGGCGGTCAGGTGGCCGACGAGGGTGCCCGAACGCGTGACGTCGACGCGGTCGCGCCCCGATGCGGCGAGCGCGGAGAGCGTCTCGTCGAGGGTCGCGCCGAGCTCGATCGTCCCGGCGACGGCCGATCCCGTGCTCCCGGCGTCTACGGTGCCCGTCGTGCCCCAGGTGACTGTGCCGCCCTCACCGAGCGGCCCGAGGTCCTCGAGGCGCAAGCGACCGAGGCCGAGCAACCGGACCGCACGACCGGTGCCGATGAACGCCGCGACGGTGTCGTTGGCCGGACGGGAGAGCAGCGCGACGGGGACGGCGAGCTGCTCGACGACCCCTCCGGCGCTGAACACGGCGACGCGGTCGCCGAGGTGGACGGCCTCGTCGATGTCGTGCGTGACGAGCATCACCGTCGTTCCCAGGTCCTGCTGGATGCGGCGGAACTCCGTCTGCAGCCGCCGGCGGCCCTCCGGGTCCACCGCGCCGAAGGGTTCGTCCATCAGCAGCACAGGAGGGTCGGTCGCCAGAGCACGCGCCACCCCGACGCGTTGCCGCTCGCCACCCGACAGCTCGTGGGGGTAGCGCCGCGCGTACGTCGACGGCTCCAGCCCGACGAGCTCGAGGAGCTCGCCCACCCTCGCGCGCGTGCGTCGGCGGTCCCAGCCGAGCAGCTGCGGGACCGTTGCCACGTTCTGGCTCACGGTGCGGTGCGGGAACAGCCCGACGTGCTGGATGACGTAGCCGATCCTGCGACGAAGAGCCACCGGGTCGACAGTCGCCACATCCTCGCCCGTCAGGAGAACCCGTCCGGACGTCGGCTCGATCAGGCGGTTCACCATCCGCAACGTCGTCGACTTGCCGCAGCCGGACGGCCCGACGAGGGCGAGGAGCTCGTGCGGCCGCACCTCCAGGTCGAGGTGCCCCACTGCGACCGTGCCGTCCGGGTACTCCTTGCGGACGGCCCGGAACTCGATGACCGGTTCCGCCGCGCCCGAGGTCGCCATCCCCCGACGCTACCTGTCCGTGACGGCGGCGATCCAGCCGACGTCGCCTCGTCTCCGGAGTCCGGGTACGGTCGCTCTGATGAGCGCCGACCCGCCCGCCAACCCGTGGTTGTCGTGGACCTACGTGCAGGACAACGCCGCGGAGATCTCGCGGTACCTCGTCCAGCACGCGTCGCTGACCGTGCAGGCGGTCCTCGTCGCGCTCGTCATCGCCGTGCCGCTCGCCGCGATCGCCCACCTGCGGCCGCGTCTCGCCGGGCTCGTCCTCGGCACCTCCGGCATCCTCTACACGATCCCCTCGCTCGCGCTCTTCGCGATCGTCTACCCGTACCTGCGGGACCGCCGCACGACCGTCCTCACCGGCCTCGTCCTCTACGCGTTGCTGCTGATCATCCGGAGCACGCTGGTCGGGCTGCAGGGGGTCGACCCGGACGTGCGGGACGCGGCCCGGGGCCTCGGGTACGGGCGCTGGCGACTGCTGCTCACGGTCGAGCTGCCGAACGCTCTGCCGAGCGTCATGACCGGCCTCCGACTCGCGTCCGCGAGCACGGTCGCACTCGTCACCGTGGGTGTGGTGATCGGCTACGGGGGGCTGGGGCAGCTGATGTTCCGCGGCTTCTCGAGCGGGTATCACGCCCAGATCATGACGGCGACGCTGCTCTGCCTCGTCCTGGCTCTCGTGCTGGACGTCGCACTGGCCCTGGTCGGACGACTGCTGACGCCCTGGGCGCGATCGGCGCTGGCCCCATGAGCTACCTCGCCCTCGCGCTCACCTGGCTCAACGACCCGCTCAACTGGTCGGGACCGGACGGCGTCGTCGCGCTGACGGTCGAGCACCTGGCCATGTCCTTCCTTGCCGTCCTGCTGGCAGCCGTCGTCGCGCTGCCGGTGGGCATCGGGCTCGGCCACAGCGGTCGCGCAGCGCGGGTGGGCACCGCGACACTGATGACGACGAACGTCTCCCGCGCGCTGCCGACCTTCGCGCTGCTGACGATCTTCGCGTCCACAGGCATCGGGTTCGGCGACCGGCCGACCGTGCTCGCCGCGGCGGTCTTCGCGCTGCCTGTCGTCCTCGCGACCGCGTACTCGGGGATCCGTGGGGTCGACGTCGACGTCCGGGACGCCGCCCGCGGGATGGGCATGTCCGGGCGGCGGATCCTGTTCCAGGTCGAGATCCCGCTGGCCGGACCGATGATCGCGGCGGGGCTCCGGACCGCGGCGGTCCAGGTGGTCGCGACGATCCCGCTCGCGGCGCTCGTCGGCGGCGGGGGCCTGGGCCGCATCGTGGTCGAGGGGTTCGGCACCCAGCAGTACGGTCAGGTGATCGCCGGAGGCGCGCTCGTCGCGGGACTGTGCCTCGTCGTGGAGGGAATTCTTGCCATCGGACAGCGGGTTCTCACTCCGCGAGCGGTGCGGTCGCTCCACGCCGGGTGACACCACGGCTTGCGCGGGCCCTGTCGCCAGGTTCGAATTGTGCTCACGTCGGGGCGGACAGGAGGCGGCTGATGGGTTCACGTCGAGTGACGGTGATGTCGGCAGGGGCCGTCGTGGCTGGTGTGGTGCTCGTGGTGTCGGGGTGTGGTGCGCCGGGGTCCTCGGGTGCCGGCACCCAGGGTGC
>DATKTF010000588.1:0-3876 GCA_035531255.1 Cellulomonadaceae bacterium | reverse complement strand
CCGCCGCGGTGCGGTGCGCCCGCAAGAACGTCGCGAGCATCGGGGGCCACGTCTACGAGGGCGATCTCGACGAGCCCCTTCCCGAGAGGCTGCGCGGGGCGGTCGACGTCCTGGTGGCGAACGCGCCGTACGTCCCCACCGACGCGATCCGGCTGATGCCTCCGGAGGCGCGCGACCACGAGCCCCGGGTCGCGCTCGACGGTGGTACGGACGGGCTGGACGTCCAACGGCGCGTCATCGCCGCCGCACCACGGTGGCTGGCACCAGGAGGTCACCTGCTGATCGAGACGAGTCGGCTCCAGGCTCACCTGACCGCTGCCGCGATCACCGCGGTCGGCCTGGTCGCCCACGTGGTGACCTCCGACGACCTGGACGCGACGGTCGTCGTGGGGGCTCGACCCGAGCAGGCGGGCATCGACGAAGAGTAGGACCTTGTGCCCTTGTACAGCCGAGTGCTTGAGTCTTATCGGCACGGGTGGGTCCGCACCGTGCCGGCGGGTCTATGCAGAGCGGCATCGAGGCCGGGAGGCACACCGTGGGGTCCAGGCTCAGCACACCATCACGACGAGCTCGCATCGTGCTCGTCTGGCTCGCGGTCGTCGCCCTCGGTGTCGGCGTCGCCGGCCCGGCCGACGCCCGCACGCGTCATGATGAGCGGTCGTACTACCTGTCGCTCGGCGACTCGCTGGCCTACGGGTACCAGCCGAACCTCGTCGCCGCCGGCGATCTCGATCCGGCCCACTACAACAGCTACGCGGAGGACTTCGCCCGACTCGACCGTCGCGTGACGCTGGTCAACTACGGCTGCCCGGGTGAGACGACCTCCTCGCTCCTGGCGGGCGGGTGCCCGTGGCCCATGACGGCGCTGCACGACTCGTACGGCGGGGCCGGCTCCCAGCTCGCCGCGGCGACGGCGTTCCTCACCGCGCACCGCGGGCACGTCTCGCTGGTGACCATCGACATCGGGTCGAACGACCTGCTCGCCCTCGTGGCGACCTGCCAGGCGACCGCCACGTCGACGACGGCCCTGGAGGCGTGCCTCAGCACGGGACTGCCGGCCACCATCTCGACGATCGCCGCGAACTACGCGACGCTCCTCGGCACCGTCAAGACGCTCGCACCTGAGGCGCACGTCGTGATGTTCAACCTCTACAACCCGCTGGCCCTCACGCTTCCGGGCAGCGACCAGCTCGTCGGTCTCGTCAACCAGGCACTCGCGGGCGTCGCCGCGCGCGTCGGCGCCCAGGTCGCCGACGCGTTCCGAGCCATCAACGTCAAGGCCGACTCGACGGTGGAGAAGGCGTCGGTGTGCCTCCTGACGTGGGAGTGCACGTCGTACGCGAACGTCCACCCGAACACCCTCGGGTACTCGGCGCTGACCTGGGCGCTGATCGTCGCCCGGCGGTAGTGCCCCCGCGGGGCACGACCGTCGGGTGTCCGTCGGCGGTACCGCGGCTCGTCAGCGATACCGGCGGCGCACGTTCTCCCGGGTCGACGGACCCGAACCCGTCGCTGCGATCCACGGCCCGGTGCCCTCGGACGGGTCCATCACGCCGTGCTCGAGCCATCGGACCTTGCCCTCGAGGACCGCCCGGGCCAGCGCCCGGTCGCTCGCGTCGGTGCTGTGGCTCAGCTGCCGGAAGAGGTCGTCCACCCGTAGCCGGGACTGCCGGCAGAACGCGTCGGCCAGGGCGTAGGCGCTCGCCCCGGTCGTCGGGTCCTGGAGACGCATCGACTCGGCGCGCGTGCAGACCGCTGACATCGCGAACAGCTCCGCGCCGATGTCGACGATCCGACCGAGCAGCGCCTGCCTCTGCTCGAGCTTCGTCTGCCATCGCGCCATCGCGTAGAAGGTGCGCCGCGCGACCGCCCGGGAGGACCGTTCGACGTAGCGCAGGTGCGTCGCGAGCGGACCGAACTCCCCGTACGCACCGGGACGCGACCCCGTACCCGTGACGAGCTGCGGCAGCCAGCGGGCATAGAAGCCGGTCGCGTGCACCGCAGCCATCGCCTTCGCGCGCGTGCTCGTGTCCGCGGACGCGAGGTCGCCCGCGGCCGACAGGTGCGCGTCGACGGCCTCGCGTGCGATCAGCAGACGCATGATCTCCGACGACCCCTCGAAGATCCGGTTGATCCGCATGTCGCGCAGGAGCTGCTCGACGGGCGCGGCACGCTCACCGCGGGCCGCGAGCGAGTCGGCCGTCTCGTAGCCGCGACCGCCGCGGACCTGGACCAGCTCGTCCGCCACCGCGTAGCCCATCTCGCTCGCCCACAGCTTGGCGAGAGCGGCCTCGATGCGGACGTCCTTGAGCCCCGCGTCGGCCAGCCCGGCGGACAGCTCGAACACCGACTCGAGGGCGAACACCGTGGCGGCGATGAAGGCGACCTTCTTCGCGACGGCCTCGTGCTCGCCGACGGGCTTGCCCCACTGCACCCGCTCGGCCGACCACTCGCGCGCGATCTTGAGCGCCCACTTGCCGCCGCCCGCACAGATCGCCGGGATCGAGAGGCGACCGGTGTTGAGAGTGCTCAGCGCGATCTTGAGCCCCTGCCCCTCGGCGCCGACCCTGTTCGCCGCCGGGACGCGCACCTGGTGGAACCGCGTGACGCCGTTCTCCATGCCCTTCAGACCCATGAACGCGTTGCGGTTCTCGACGGTGATGCCGGGTGTGTCCGCCTCGACGACGAACGCACTGATGCCGCCCCGGTGGCCCTCGCTCGACGGCACCTGTGCCATCACGACGAGCAGCTCGGCGATCGGACCGTTGGTCGTCCACAGCTTCACGCCGTCCAGCAGGTACGCCGCGCCGTCCTCCGTCGGTACCGCGGTCGCGCCGAGCCGGGCAGGATCCGACCCGACGTCGGGCTCGGTGAGCAGGAACGCGGAGACGGCACCCGTCGCGCAGCGCGGCAGGAACTCGCGCTTCTGCTCCTCGGAGCCGAACATCCGCACGGGCTCGGGCACGCCGATGGACTGGTGCGCGGAGAGCAGTGCGCCGAGGCTCGGGTGCACGGTGCTGATCAGCATCAGCGCGCGGCCGTAGTACAGCAGGGGGAGGCCGAGACCGCCGTACGCCTGCGGGATCTTGATGCCGAACGCGCCGAGCTCCGTCAGCCCAGCGAGGTACTCGTCGGGGATGCGGTCCTCGCGCTCGATCCTGCTCCCGTCGAGCGTCGCGCAGAAGGCCTCGACGTCGGCAAGGAACGCCTCGCCACGCGCGGCAGCCGCCGGGTCCGGCGCGGGGAACGGATGGATGAGCGACAGGTCGAGCTCGCCGAGGTACAGCCCCTTCGCGAAGCTCGGGCGGCTCCATCCGGCCTCTCGCGCCGACTCCGCGACCTCGCGGGCCTCACGCTCGCTCGGATCCGGTCTGCTGGTCCGCTGCTCTGGCGTCGCGCTCATCGGAACCCCTTCGCCCAGGTCATGGCGGCATTTTCCCCGCCCTTGACCGACCATACGCGCGCGAGTCGCAGCGGGCGCCCGCAACGGGCGGACGGCGCCGGCGAGCAGACGCCGCGGAGTGCCGACGACCACAGCGGACCGACGGCCATGGTCGGGACCCACCTCACACGCCCGGGTCGACCACCTGGTCCCAGAAGGCCGCCGGGGTGAAGAGTCGCGCGATGCGCGGGTCGACCGGTGCGCTGTCCGTTCCGCCGTCCTCGTCGTACACCGCGACCGGCGACCCCGCCGGCGGGGCCTTCCAGACCCCGAGCGACAGCTCAGGCGGAGCCGAGACCGGCGGCGCCGCCTCTCCGAGGTGCAGGGCCCACAGCCGCTCGCGCATCCGGCGTACCTCACCGGGCCCGGTGAGGTCACCGAACGCGACCCCGGCCTCCGAGTCGTGGGTCATGCTGCGCCGGTTGACGTTCGCC
>DATKTF010000587.1:0-3407 GCA_035531255.1 Cellulomonadaceae bacterium | reverse complement strand
GGAGCTGCTCGGGTCACGGTCCCGGTTCCCGTCTCGGCTGCGGGTCGGGCTCCCGGTCGAGCTCCGGGTCGCGCTCCGGCTCCGGCGATCGACAGGTCGACAGCGGCACCCGTCGAACGCGGTTCCCGCACGGCGCCGAGCATCCCGCGCACCGCGATCACTCCGAGCACGGCCGCCCCGAGGAGTTTCACGGCCGTCTCGCGCCCCGCGAGCGCCGCCGACACCCACGCTCCGGCGACCACCGCCACTGTGGCGTAGGCGGCGTCGACCGAGGCGATCCCGGCCGCGCCGGCGAGAGCGACGCGAGCTCCGCGCGCCATGCCCTCGTGGAGCAGGAGGACGCCGATCGCGCCGAGCGGCATCGCGACCGCGAGACCCGCAGCGAGACCGGTGGCCAGCGGCGGAACGACGCCCGGCAGCTCTGCGACCACCGCTCCTGCCGCAGTCAGGTTCATCGAGCGATCATGGTCCGGGCTCGTCGGCGACCCGCGTGGGCGCTGCGACTATCGCTGCTCGGGCCGCGACTCTCTCGGTCATCGATGCGATGATCGCTGGATGGACTCGATCGACCGCGACATCCTCCGTGAGTTGACGACAGACGCGCGGCTGCCGTTCCGCGAGCTCGGGAGACGGGTCGGGTTGTCCGCCAACGCGGCTGCGGCACGGGTGCGCCACCTCCAGGCGGACGGTCGGATCCTCGGATTCACGATCCGCGTGCCCGTGTCGACCGACGCCCCCGGAAGTCCGGGGCGGTCCGGCCTCGAGGTGTTCGTCGACCTGCGCCTGCGCCCCGACGTGACCTACGAGGCCTTCGCAGCGTCACGGGCGTCCGGCGCGTTCCCCGAGATCCTCGACGCGGTGCACCTGACCGGCAGCTACGACTACCTGGTGCACGCCGTCGTGCCGGACGCCGCCTCGCTCGACCGTCTGGTCCGTCGCCTCAAGGCCGACGCCGGCGTGGCCCAGACGTTCACCCGGCTCGCCATGCGCACGCCTCCACCGACGTCCTGACGACCGTCCGCATCGCGGTCCGGCCCTCCCGGACCCGTCCGGTCCGCGCGGCAGCCGTGCGCGCGACCGGACGAGAGGACCCCTCGCACACCCGCCAGAGCTCGCCTGCCCTTGCTGCCTTCCGGCCCTGGGGGGGTTCAGCGAGATGACGCCGCACGAGGGGTCGTATCCCAGCGTAACGCAGCGAGGACGCCCGTCGAAGTCGAGGACGACACATGGAGAACTCCCAGGAATCCGTCAGGATCACCCCAGTCAGATGCGGGACCTTGTACTCATGGCCACGACGACACTTCCGCGCGCTACCCGGGTCGGCGGCACCCGACCGGTCCGGCTCCGCGCCCCCCGGCGTCAGCTCTGGTGGACTGACGCCGTCGGCGTGGTCGTCTGGGCCAGCCTCCTCGTCGTGGTCGCACTGTGGGTGTCCAACGGTGGCGTGCAGGCCCTCACGACGAGCGGCTCGTCGTTCTTCATCACCACCGGACGGTTGCTCGGCCTCCTCAGCTCCGACCTGCTGATCCTGCAGGTGCTCGCGATGGCCCGCATCCCGTGGGTCGAACGCGCACTCGGTCAGGACAAGATCACCCGGTGGCACCGGCTGATCGGCTTCTCGTCGGTCAACATGCTGCTCGCGCACGTCGTCCTCATCACGATCGGGTACGCGATGCTCGGCCAGATCGGAATCCTGCGCGAGGCGTTCTCCCTGATCACGACCGCGCCCGGGATGCTCATCGCCACAGCGGGCACCGGACTGTTCGTCCTGATCATGTTCACGTCGATCCGCGCCGCCCGGCGTCGGCTCCGCTACGAGTCCTGGCACCTGCTGCACCTGTACGCCTACCTGGGCGCGGGCCTGGCCCTGCCGCACCAGCTGTGGACCGGCGTGGACTTCCTCTCGTCACCCCTCGCGACCGCCTACTGGTGGGGTCTGTACGGGTTCGCGCTCGTCAGCGTGCTGATCTTCCGGATCGTGCTGCCGCTCGCCCGCTCGGCCCGTCACGGGCTGCGCGTCACCCACGTCGTCCCGGAGTCTCCCGGCGTCGTGTCGGTGCACATGAGCGGACCGCAGCTCTCCAAGCTCCAGGCGGCACCCGGGCAGTTCTTCATCTGGCGGTTCCGGACCGGACCCGGCTGGACGCGCGGCCACCCGCTGTCGCTCTCGGCGGCCCCGACCTCGCACGGTCTGCGCGTGACGGTCGGCGTCCGCGGGGACGACGGGCACCGGATCCGGAACCTCGCGCCCGGCACGAAGGTCATGGTCGAGGGCCCGTACGGCCGTCTCACCCCGGACATGCGGTCACGCAAGGCCCTGGTCGCAGTCGGCAGCGGTCTCGGGATCGCCCCGCTGGTCGCTCTCCTGCAGGACGCCGCCGCGCACAGCAAGTCCCTCGACCGCCCCATGACCCTCGTGCGCCGTGTCAGCGGTCCCGAGCACAAGCCCTTGCAGAAGGACATCGACGCCCTCGTCGACAGCGGCTACCTGCGGGTGCTCGACCTCGTCGGGCCCCGGAGCAAGGCCGGGACAGGGTGGCTCCCCTCCCACCTCGGGCACGTCCCCGGGCGCAAGGCCGTCAAGCTCCTCGTCCCCGACATCGCACGGACTGCGCGTGACGGTCGGCGTCCGCGGGGACGACGGGCACCGGATCAGGAACCTGGCGCCGGGCACGAAGGTGATGGTCGAAGGCCCGTACGGCCGTCTCACCCCGGACATGCGGTCGCGCAAGGCCCTGGTCGCGGTCGGCAGCGGTCTCGGGATCGCCCCGCTCGTCGCCCTCCTGCAGGACGCCGCCGCGCACAGCAAGTCCCTCGACCGTCCGATGACCCTCGTGCGCCGTGTCAGCGGCCCCGAGCACAAGCCCTTGCAGAAGGACATCGACGCACTCGTCGACAGCGGCTACCTGCGGGTGCTCGACCTCGTCGGGCCGCGGAGCAAGGCCGGGACAGAGTGGCTCCCCTCCCACCTCGGGCACGTCCCCGGTCGCAAGGCCGTCAAGCTCCTCGTCCCGGACATCGCCGACTGCGACGTCTACGTCTGCGGCGCCGCGCCCTGGGTGGAGGCCGTCTCAGCGGACCTGCGCTCGGCCGGAGTACCCGACGACGCCCTGCACATCGAACAGTTCTCCTGGTAGGAACGGACACCTCATGCGCCGCATCGTCATCGTCTTCAGCAGCACCATCACCGCACTCGTGCTCCTCATGGCCTGGCCCACGAGCACGAACCGCGGGGGCACGAGCCTCGCGTCCCTCGCCGGCGGGTCGGGCTCGGGGTCCGGGACCGGCACCACGTCCGGCGCCGCCACCCCGGCCGCCACCGCGCCACCCGCCGCCGGCACGTCGGGCACCACCACGACGACCACGACCACGAAGAAGGGCAAGGACGGCACGTTCACCGGGCAGTC
>DATKTF010000586.1:0-5990 GCA_035531255.1 Cellulomonadaceae bacterium | reverse complement strand
CCCTGGTCGGGTTCGGCAGGATGGCACTCCGGGAGGCACGAGGTGAGGGACCCGGGACGGGCGATCGGCCGGCACGGCAACCGCGTCAGGTCCCCGCGAGCGTCGCGCGCCGAGGACCGTCCGCGGAGGACGTGGAAGACGCACTGATCGACGCCCAGCTCGGCCACTGACCCGGCACCCGGCGATCCGGGCATCGCGGGCGCTGTCCTGGGCGCCGACGCGATCACGCGAGCGAGATGAGATCCAGGTAGTCCGGGCCGAACAGGTCCTCGTCGCCGTCGGGCAGGAGGACGACCCGCTCGGGATCGAGCGCCGCCACCGCGCCCTCGTCGTGGCTCACCAGCACGACCGCACCCTTGTAGCCGCGCAGCGCCGCCAGGATCTCCTCACGGCTCGCGGGGTCGAGGTTGTTGGTGGGTTCGTCGAGCAGCAGGACGTTCGCCGACGAGACCACGAGCGCGGCGAGAGCGAGCCGGGTCTTCTCTCCGCCGGAGAGCACCTTCACGGGCTTGTCGGCATCGTCACCGGAGAACAGGAAGGACCCGAGCACCGAGCGGACCTGCGTGTCGGTGAGGTCGGGGGCCGACGTACGCAGGTTCTCCACGACCGTGCGGTCGAGGTCGAGGGTCTCGTGCTCCTGCGCGTAGTACCCGAGCTTGAGACCGTGACCGGGCCGGACCTCACCGGTGTCCGGGGTGTCGAGGCCGGCGAGCATCCGGAGCAGCGTCGTCTTCCCCGCACCGTTGAACCCGAGCACCACGACACGGCTCCCGCGGTCGATCGCGAGCCCGACGTCGGTGAAGACCTCCTGGGAGCCGTAGGACTTGCTCAGACCGATCGCCGTCAGCGGGGTCTTGCCGCACGGTGCCGGCTCGGGGAACCGCAGCTTCGCGACCTTGTCCGAGACCCGCGCCTCGTCCAGCGACGACAGCATCCGTTCGGCTCGGCGCGCCATGTTCTGCGCGGCGACGGCCTTGGTCGCCTTCGCGCGCATCTTGTCCGCCTGGGCCAGCAGGACGGCGGCCTTCTTCTCGGTGTTGGCGCGCTCGCGCCGACGCCGCTTCTCGTCGGTCTCACGCTGCAGGATGTACGCGTCCCACCCGAGGTTGTACTGGTCGAGCTCGCCGCGGTTCGCGTCCAGGTGGAAGACCTTGTTGACCGTCGCACGGAGCAGGTCGACGTCGTGGCTGATCACGATGAGCCCACCCGCGTAGCCCTTGAGGAAGTCGCGCAACCAGAGGATGGAGTCGGCGTCCAGGTGGTTGGTGGGCTCGTCGAGCAGCAGCGTCTCGACACCCGAGAACAGGATCCGGGCGAGCTCGACCCGGCGACGCTGGCCGCCGGACAGGGTCCCGATGGTCTGGCCGAGCACGCGTTCGTCGAGCCCGAGGTTCGACGAGATCCGGCTCGCCTCGCTCTCGGCCGCGTAGCCACCGGCCGCCGTGAAACGTGCCTCGAGGCGCTCGTACCGCTCCATCGCGGCATCGCGCGTCTCGTCGATCGCGCTCGCCATGGCGCCCTCGGTCTCCCGCATGGATCGCACGATCTGGTCGAGGCCGCGAGCCGAGAGGATGCGGTCCATGGCCACCACGTCGAGGTTCCCGGTGCGCGGGTCCTGCGGCAGGTAGCCGACGTCGCCGGAACGGGTGATCGTGCCGCCGGTCGGCTGGGTCTCTCCCGCGAGGGTCTTGGTGAGGGTGGTCTTGCCCGCACCGTTCCGGCCGACGAGCCCGATGCGGTCGCCCGCCGCGATCCGGAACGTCGCGTCCTCGAGCAGCACGCGTGCGCCGACGCGCAGCTCGACGGCATGGGCAGTGATCACTGGGGTGTCCTTCCGGCGTCGGCACGCGCCGACTGCGGTTTCCTCCGAACATGGCCCGCGAGCGTTGGCCGCAGGCACAAACGCGACCAAGTCTATGTCTCCGCTAGCGTGGCCAGCGGCGGACCGCCACCGCCACCGGCATCACCGGGGCTGTCCGTGAGCGACTGCCCGCGCCGATCCGCGCACCTGCCGACCACCGACTCCCCCCGGGGGAACCATGACCGTCACACCTGAGAACGAGAGCTCGGCCGCCCTTCCCGCACCGGTGGTCCGCGTGACGCCCGCCGTCGACGTCGCCCTGGTCGCGACCTTCGGCGCGCTGCTCGCCGTGTGCTCGCTCACGTCGATCACGATCGGGCTCGTCCCGGTGCCGATCACGCTCCAGACGTTCGGGGTGCTGCTCGCCGGGGCCGTCCTCGGCGCGCGACGTGGAGCGCTCGCCACGCTTCTGTACCTCGCCGTGGGCCTCGCCGGCGTACCGGTCTTCGCCCAGGGTGCCGCCGGGCTCGGCGTGCTCGCGACGCCATCGGTGGGTTACCTCCTGGCGTTCCCGCTGGTCGCCTGGCTCGTCGGTCTCGCCGTCGAGCGGATCCGGAACCCGCGCCGATGGCTGGTCGGCATCCTCGCGGCCACGCTGGCGGCGACCGTGGTCCTCTACCTGATCGGCGTCCCGGTGATGGCCTGGCGTGCCGGCGTCCCCGTCTCCACCGCGCTCGCATGGAACCTCGCCTTCATCCCGCTCGACCTCGTCAAGGCCGTCCTCGCGGCCGTGGTGGGCGCAGCGGTGCACCGGGCGTTCCCCGACCTCCTCCGGCGACGCTGACCCGGTCCACGTGATCACGTTCGACGCCGCGACCGTCACCGCACCGGGTACGACGGCGGACGGCGGTCCGGTACGGCTGCTCGCCCCGCTGACGTGCAGCCTGACCGAACGCCGCATCGCCGTGATCGGGGCGAACGGGTCCGGCAAGAGCACCCTCGCCCGGCTCGTGAACGGCCTCGTGCTGCCCGCCGCGGGACACGTGCGCGTCGACGGCTGGGACACCGCGCGGGACGGTGCGGAGGTCCGACGGCGCGTCGGGTTCGTCTTCACCGATCCCGACGCCCAGCTCGTGATGCCGACACCGCTCGAGGACGTCACGCTGTCCCTCCGCCGCCTCGACCTCTCCCGCGCGGACCGCGCCTCGCGCGCCCGGGAGGTCCTCGAGTCGTTCGGGCTCGGCGATCGCGCCGAGGTCGCGGTGCACTCGTTGTCCGGAGGCCAGAAGCAGCTCCTCGCGCTCGCCTGCGTCCTCGCGACCGGACCCTCGGTCCTGGTCTGCGACGAACCGACCACGCTTCTCGACCTGCGGTGGCGTCGACACGTCGAGGACGTGCTCGAGGGTCTTGACCAGCAGGTCGTGCTCGTGACCCACGACCTGGCGAGCGCGCGACGCGCCGACCGCGTCCTCGTCGTCGACCGGGGCGCCGTCGTGCACGACGGCGATGCGTCGGCGGGTGTCGCGTGCTACGAGGACCTCATGGCGGTCGGCATCCCGTCCGGTCGTGTGCCCCCGCGGACCGGCGTCACATGAGGGGCGACCGTCGGGGCCCGGCCCCGTCGGGTCGTGCGTGGTCCCGGTCCACCGGCACGGCGCGATCCTCAGGGTTCGCAGGACGCGGCGGGGCGGCGGGAACCGCAGGAACGACCGTCGTCCACCGCACGACGGTCCCGACCAAGCTCGCGTCTCTCGCCGTCCTCGGTGTCGCGACCATGGCCCTGCACGGACCGGTCCCGGCCGCCACCCTGCTGCTCGTCACGGTCGGGCTGGCGCTGCTCGCCCGCCTGCCCCGCCGGACCGCGGTCGCCGGTCTGCGCCCCGTCGTGGCCGTCGTCGTGGTCCTCGGGGCGGTGCAGTGGTGGCAGCGTGGCTGGATGACCGCGGTCGAGGCGGCGGCCGATCTGACCACACTGGTCCTCGGGGCCACGGTCGTGCTCGCGACCAGCTCGATCGACGACCTTCTCGACACGGTCGTCCGCGCGTCGGCTCCGCTCCGGAGGGTCGGGGTGCAGCCGGAGCTCGTCGCCCTGACCGTGATGCTGATGCTGCGCACCGTCCCCGCTCTCCTCGACCTGACGGCCGAGGTGCGCGACGCCGCCCGCGCACGAGGACTCGGCCGCCATCCCCGCGCCCTCCTCGTCCCGATGGCGATCCGCACCGTTGCGCGGGCGCGCGCGACCGGGGAGGCGCTCGCCGCACGGGGCATCGGCGACGAGCCCCGTGCGGGTTCGGCCGAACCCGCTCGCTGACCTGCGGCGTGACGCACCACCGTCGGCGTCGAGCCTGCTGCGCCGTCGAACCTTCTCGGGCGGCCGAGTCAGATGTTGAAGCCGAGCGCCCGCATCTGCTCACGGCCCTCGTCGGTGATCTTCTCCGGGCCCCACGGTGGCATCCACACCCAGTTGATCCGGAACCCGTCGACGATCCCCTCGAGCGACTGGCCCGCCTGGTCCTCGATCACGTCCGTCAGCGGGCACGCCGCCGACGTCAGCGTCATGTCGATCACGGCGGTGTTCGACTGGTCGATCGTCACGCCGTACACCAGACCGAGGTCCACGACGTTGATCCCGAGCTCGGGGTCGATCACGTCCCGCAACGCCTCCTCGACGTCCGCGGCGGTCGACGGGAGCTCCCGCTCGGATGGGATGGTGGTCATGCGTCCTCCTCGTGCTCTGCGTCGTGCCGTGCGACGTCCTCGTGGACCCCCGCCTTGACGATCGCGTCCCGTAGCGCTGCCCAGCCGAGCAGCGCGCACTTGATCCGGGCCGGGAACTTGCCCACGCCGGTGAACGCCGTCGCGTCGCCGAGCGCGTCCTGCGCCGCCTCGTCGAGGGGGACGCCGCGCGAGCGCATGAGCTCGCGGAACGTCTCGCCGAGCCGCTCGGCGTCGGCCACGGGGCTGTCGGTGACGAGCTCGGAGAGCACGGACACCGAGGCGCGCGAGATGCTGCAGCCCTGTCCCTCCCAGCTGACGCTCCGCAGCACGTCGTGCCCGGTCTCGTCCTGTGCGATCTCGACGCGCAACGTCAGCTCGTCACCGCAGGTCGTGTTGACCTGGTGGGACTCGCCGACCCGCTCGCCGTGCTCGTGCGGTGGCACGAGCCCGTAGCCGTACGGGTCCTTCGCGTGGTCGAGGATCACCTGCTGGTAGAGCTGCTCCATCGCTGTGGCGCTCATCGCGCGTCACCTCCGTCCGTCGTCAACCCGAAGAACGCACGGACCCCGCTCAGTGCTTCCCGGAAGACCTCGACCTCGTCCAGCGTCGTGTAGACCGACGCCGACGCGCGAGCCGTCGCCGTGATCCCGAACCGCCGATGCAGGGGCTGGGCGCAGTGATGACCGACACGAACCGCGACGCCGGCGTCGTCGAGGACCTGCCCGACGTCGTGCGCGTGCACACCGTCGACCACGAACGCCACGGTCGCGAGCCGGTCGACCGCCTCGGTCGGCCCGAGCACGCGGACGTGCGGCACCGAGGCCACCGCGTCGAGCAGCGCCTGCGCGAGCACGTGCTCGTGCGCCGCCACGGCCTCCATCCCGAGCTCCTCGAGATAGCTCGCGGCGACACCCATCCCGACCGCCTGCGCGACCATCTGGGTCCCTGCCTCGAACTTCTGCGGCGGGGGCGCGAAGGTCGTGGACTCCATCGTGACGACCTCGACCATCGAGCCGCCGGTCATGACGGGCGGCAGCGCCTCGAGCAGCTCGCGGCGTCCGTAGAGCGCACCCACACCCGTCGGACCGAGCATCTTGTGGCCCGAGAACGCCGCGAAGTCGACGCCGAGTGCGGTGAGGTCGACGGGGAGATGCGGCACGCTCTGGCACGCGTCCAGGACCGTCAGGGCGCCGACCTCGCGCGCCCTCGCGACGAGCTCCGTGACCGGAGCGATCGCCCCGGTCACGTTGGACGCATGACCGAAGGCGAGGACCCTCGTCCGATCGCCCACCACGGTCGCCAGCTCGTCCGTGCGGATCCGGCCGTCCTCGTGCAGCCCGATCCATCGCAGCGTCGCCCCGGTCCGCGCGGCGAGCTCCTGCCACGGAACGAGGTTGGCGTGGTGCTCGGCCTCGGTCACGACGATCTCGTCGCCTGGTCCGAGCACGAACCGCCGGGCCGCGGCACCACC
>DATKTF010000585.1:0-2389 GCA_035531255.1 Cellulomonadaceae bacterium | reverse complement strand
GTTCGGTGAAGGGCGCGGCATCGAGGTCGCCGCCACTGATCCCGGCGGAGGATCCGATGACATCGGCCATGTGGTCGAGCCACCATCGCTCAACCTCGGTGTACGTCACGCCGGCCTGGGTCTGTTGGGCGAGCCACCCGGCGTACCGGGTGTGAACGCGCTGGGCGTAGGGGATGAGCTTGTCGTCGGACCCGAGGGTGAAGCGCAGTAGGGAGACCATGTCGGTGAGGCGGGCGTGGTCGTTGTGTGTGACCCGTCCGGCTTCGACGGCTTCGTAGGCGGCCCAGACAGTGTCGATGGTCCAGTTGTGTGGTGGGCGGGCGATGCGGTCGGCGAGTTCCTTGAGGGAGGCGAACGGCACGCGCCTGGCCTTGGCTTCCCCGAGGATCTGGATGGCGGTGATCTCGTCGCGGTGCTCGTCGAGGTAGGCGCGCCAGGACTCGACGATGCTGCGTGCGCGTTGGGGGTCGATGACCCCGTGGGCGTCGAGCAGGGTGTCGACGGTGACCTCGTCGAGGATGCGGTCGTGGGTCTGGCGCAGCTCCAGGATGCGGGCGCGCAGCTCAGGGTTGCCGGCGAGGGGTTCGACGGCGTTCTCGACGAGGTCGGCGATGACCTCGGCGGGTTCGGTGCTCGGCGAGGCGGCGATGGCGTCGGCTTGGCGGTCGGGGTCGACGGCTTCGACCAGTCCGCGGATGACGTCGCGCAGGTGCGCGCCGGCGACCTGGTCGAGCTCGGTGCGCTCGTCGGGCGTGAGCTGAAGCTCCAGGGCGGAGAGCCGGGAGGCGAGGGTCGCAGTCTCGGCTTCGGTGATGGTCAGGGTGGCGGCCTTGTCGAGGAGCTTCTTCAGGGAGATGCCCTTGTCGCGGTTTAGGGGTGGTTCGACGAAGTCGTGCTCGGTGACGCCGACGGCGTCGACGATGACGAACCGGGTCTTGGTCGTCGCGTCAGGGGTGACGGCTTGGAAGTCGGCTGGGGGGATGGTGCGTGCGCCGCGGCCCTTCATCTGCTCGAAGTACTGCGCTGAGCGCACGTCTCGCATGAAGAACACGCACTCGAGTGGTTTGACGTCGGTGCCGGTGGCGATCATGTCGACGGTCACCGCGACACGCATGGACGCCGAGGTGCGGAAGGACTGCAGGTGACCCTTGGGGTCCTTGGCGGCATAGGTGATCTTCGCGGCGAAGTCGTTGCCCTTGCCGAAGACCTCGCGCACGGTGGTCACGACCTGTTCGGCGTGGGCGTCGTCCTTGCAGAAGATCAGCGTCTTGGGGACCGTGGTACGGCCGGGGAAGATCTCACCCATCCGGTCCCGGTAGGTCTCCAACACCAGGCGGATCTGGGACATGGACGTCACCGCGCGGTCCAGCTGAGGGGCCGTGTACTCCAAGTCCTCGTCGAGCTCCTCGTAGCGCTGGACCCGGGTACGCCGGTCGACCTTCGGGACCACGGTGCCGGCCTCGATGCGCCCGCCCTGCTCGGTGGTCTGGGTGCGGATGCGGTAGATGTCGAAGTCGACGTTGACGCCATCGGCGACGGACTGGGGGTAGGTGTACTCCGAGACGAGGTTCTGCTGGAAGAACCCGAAGGTCTGCTTGCCTGGGGTGGCGGTCAGGCCGATGATGTGCGCGTCGAAGTACTCCAGCACCCCGCGCCAGACCCCGTAGATGGACCGGTGGGCCTCATCGACGATGATCAGGTCGAACGTCTCAGGGGGCAGGTCGGGGCTGTAGGAAACCTCGACGGGGGCCTCGGGGACGTAGTCGTCCAGGTTCGGGTCATCCTCGCCGGGCACCTCGCGCCCGGTCAGTGCCCGGTGCACGCGCTGGATGGTGGAGATCACGACGTTGGAGCTCTCCAGCATCCCGGCTGAGGAGAGCTTGTCGACGGCATAGAGCTCGGTGAAGCGGCGACCGTCGTCGGGGGTGCGGTAGTTGCCGAACTCGGCCAGGGTCTGGTCGGCGAGGTTGTTGCGGTCCACCAAGAACAGGACCCGGCGGAACCCGCCGTGCTTGAGCAGCCGGTAGGACTGGGTCACCGCGGCGTAGGTCTTGCCGGCCCCGGTGGCCATCTGGATCAGGGACCGGGAGAAGTGCTGCTCGGCCAGGGCACGTTCGACGCCCATGACGGCGTCGATCTGCGCGGGGCGCAGCGGTGCGGTGTCTAGCGCCGGCAGGGTGCGGACCTTGGCGCGCCAGGTCGGGTGCTCGGCGTCGGTCTCGGCGTCGCGCAGCCCCCGGGCAAGCGTGGCGGGCTTGGGGAACGCGAAGATGCGCCTGGCCCTGGGGTCAGGGTCGTAGCCGTTGGTGAAGTGTGTCTCGGTGCCCGAGGCCTCGAACACGAACGGCAGGCGCCCGGCGACGGTGGTGGCCTTGACCCGGTGGGTCTC
>DATKTF010000584.1:0-4235 GCA_035531255.1 Cellulomonadaceae bacterium | reverse complement strand
GTGAGGATCACGAGCAGCATGCCGAGCGCAAGGATCGCGTTGATGGCGACGTGTCGCGTCATCGTGATGAGGTTGGAGCCGTCGAGGTAGTTGCCCGACAGCGAGGCGAAGATGACGATGATCACCGCCAGTGCAATGAATGCACGGAGCTCGAGCAGGACGTCACCTACCTTCAACGACCACGACGGGCGGGAGGTGGATGGGGTGGCCGAGCGGTTCATGCGAGGGCTCCGTTTGCGTCGTCGGTGAGCTCGGGGGTGACCTCTGGTGACGGGGTCGCGTCGTCGGAGGCTGCCATGAGGTCTTCTTGGGTGGCGGTGCGCGGGTCGAGCTCACGCACGATGCGCCCTCGGTGCATGACGATGACTCTGTCTGCGGAGTTCATCGCCTCGCCGATCTCCGAGGTCGCGAACAGGACCGCGCGGCCGGCGCGGGCCTGGTCGGCCATGAGCGTGAAGATGTCCGCTTTCGCGCCGACGTCGATCCCGCGGGTCGGTTCGTCCAGCAGGAGCACGCGGGGTGCCGTCAGAAGGACCTTGCCGATGACGACCTTCTGCTGGTTCCCTCCCGACAACGACCCGATCGGCGCAGTGGCGCTCGGGGTCTTGACGGTGACGTCGGTGATCACGCGGGACAGTGCAGCCTTCTCGCTCCGGATCGACACGAAGGGTCCGCGGAGGAACGACTGGATCGAGGCGAGCGACAGGTTGTCCCCGACCGACATCGTCTGAACCAGACCGTCTCGCTGACGGTCCTCGGGGACGAGTGCCATCCCGGATGCGATCCGAGCCGGGATCGAGGCCGCGGTGACGTCGCTCCCTCCCAGATGCACGGAGCCCGCCTGGGCGGGCAGTCGGCCCGCGAGCGTCTCGAGCAGCTCGGTGCGCCCCGCCCCCATCAACCCGTACAGGCAGACGATCTCGCCGGCTCGCACGGTCAGGTCAAGATCGGCGACCGCCATCCGTCCGGGGTTGGCCGGGTCCGCGACGCTCAACGACCGGACCTCGAGCAGTGGCTCGCCGACAGGTGCGCCGACCTCGGGGTACAGGTTGTCCGCGTTTCGGCCGACCATGTTCGTCACGACCCACGCGATGTCGACGTCATCCGCCCGCGCCGTGGCGACGAGCGAGCCGTCGCGAAGCACGACGACGTCGTCAGCGATCTCGAGTGCCTCTTCGAGGTGGTGGGAGATGTACACGATCGTCACGCCGGCGGCGGTCAGCTCGCGGATGACGCGGAAGAGCACTTCCACCTCGGCTGCCGACAACGCGGAGGTCGGCTCGTCCATGATCAGGATGCGTGCGTCCAACGAGATCGCTCGGGCGATCTCGACGACCTGCTGCTGTCCCAGTCGAAGATCGCTCACGAGAGCGTGCGGGTCGATCGCCTCTTCGAGCCGGGCGAGCACCTTGACCGCGACCTCACGCTCACGGGCCTCGTCGACAAACAACCCTCGCCGGGTCGTCTCGCGACCCATGAACAAGTTGTCCACCACTGACAGGTTCGGGCACAGGTTGAGCTCCTGGTGGATGATCGCCACCCCGCGCGACACGGCCTCGACGGGCGAGGCGAAGGTGACCCTCTCGCCGAACAGCTCGAGCTCTCCAGTGGTCGGCGACTCCACCCCAGCCAGGATCTTCATCAGCGTGGACTTGCCCGCGCCGTTCTCTCCAAACAGGGCTGTCACCGAGTGTGACCGGACGGTGAAGTCGACGCCGCGCAGCGCGTGGGTGCCGCCGTAGACCTTCGAGACCTTCCGCGCCCTCATGACCACATCCGACGGCGCGCTCTCGCTGCGCATCGCGGGTGCGGTGTTCGCGCCTGTTGAGGCGGTCACGGCGCGACCTCGAGCTTGATCGGCGTGACCTGGAGGAGGGCCGTGTTGCTGCCGTAGGCGAACGCGCCGGTGAACGTGACCGTCTTGCCGACGGCTGCTGCGGCGTCGAACGAGGCGAGCACCTCGGTCTTGACCTTGGCGTTGAGCTCGGTCGAGGCGTTCGCGTACTCGATCTGGTTGAGGAAGTCACCGAAGCCGATGAGGCCGGTGGCATCCCGAAGCGCAGTCCCGTTGATGGCCGGACCGACCTGGAGCATCACCTGGACACCGGGCGGCATGCCGGCGATGGTCAGCGGCATGAGCGTGCCCTGGACCGGGCCGGCTACCCCGGACCCCGTGACGGCGTAGGCATAGGGCGAGGTGATGCCGTCATGGTGGCCGTACTGCTTACCTGCGGCCGCCGGGTCCGCGATGATCTTCGGCAGCAGCTCGGTGATCGGGAGCGCGTCCTTCGTGATCGTCGGGACGACCTCGGAGTCGTACTTCGCGTTGGCGTAGCCCTTGGCGTCGAACACGTGCTTCCCGGCGTCGGCGGCCGCGGTGTCACTTGCGGAGACGACCGTCGTGGTCGCGGCGATCCCACCGACCAGCGCGAGAGCCAGGACGGTGTAGATCACGACGGGGCGCCGCCACAGGGGAGTGCGCGTGGGTGGGGCGGTGGTCGCCATCGGGGACCTCTCCTTCGAGGATGTGGGACTGCGGGTCGGGAGCGGGGGACGTTCAGCTGGTCGTGAAGGACTGCCCGGTGCCGGTTGCGCTGGGAGCAGCGAGGCCGCGGGATCGGGCGACGGCGTTGGCCCAACCGGCGCGGCGCGCGGCACGCTCGCTCCCACCGATCGCGGGCGTGATCGCGGGCGACACCGCCGCTGCGATGGTGGTGGAGGGCACCATGCCGAGCGTCCGGGCCGCGAGCAACGCAGCGCCGAGGGCCGATGCCTCGGACGAGTCGGCGACATCCACCGGCTTCCCGAGGAGGTCCGCCTGGAGCTGCATGAGGAGCGCACTGGCGGTCGCCCCGCCATCGGCGTGGAGCACGTCCACCCGCGCACGACCGTCGGACTCGATGGCCTCGACCACATCGGCGACCTGGTGGGCGACCGCCTCGAGCGCGGCACGGGCAAGGTGCGAGCGGGTCGTGCCGCCGGTGACCCCGGACAGCACTCCGGTCGCGTCCCGGTCCCAGTACGGGGCGCCGAGCCCGGAGAACGCGGGGACGAAGTGCACCCCGTCCGCGTCCTGGACGTCGGCTGCCAGGTCGGTCAGGAACGCCCCGCCGGAACGGTCAGGACCGGCACCGAGGATGCCGGCCATCCAGTCGAGCGCCGACCCTGTCGCGATGATGTTGCCCTCACGTGCATAGGTGGGGCTGTCGACCAGCCAGGCGAGAGTGGTCGCGATACCGTCCGGGGCGATGTCGGGCCCGTCGCACGGCACCATGATCGACGAACCGGTTCCGAACGTCGCCTTACCTGTGCCAGCCTCCGTGCATCCGTGGAAGTAGAGCGCAGCGTGCGAGTCTGCGAGCACGGCCACGATCGGGACCCCGGCGGGCAGCACCCCGAGCTCCGCCGTGGAGCCGAAGCCTGCGTTCGAGGCGCGCACCTCCGGGAGGACCGCGGCGGGGAGGCCGAACAGGTCGAGCAACGTGGCGGACCACTCCAGGTCAGTGAGATCGAACACGAGTGTGCGCGACGCGTTGCCGGCCTCGGTGGCGAAGACGGCGCCTCCGGTGAGGTTCCAGATCAGCCAGGCATCGACTGTTCCGAGGCAGACGTCGTCCGGCTCCGCTCCCGAAGCGATGGCCGACGCGAGGAGCCAGTGCATCTTTGGTGCGGAGTACATCGCATCGAGGGACAGGCCGGTGCGCCTGCGGACCTCGTCGCCCGCACCGCGAGCGACGAGCTGCGCACACGTCGGCGCCGTGCGCGCGTCCTGCCAACCGAGCACCGGGCCGAGCGGTGCCCCTGTCGACCGGCTCCAAGCGACCACGGACTCGCGCTGGTTCGAGATGGCGATGGCAATCGGAACCGTTCCGGGAACCTTGGCCAGGCACGCGGCGATGGCAGCGAGGGTCGCGGACCAGATCTCCGCTGGGTCCTGCTCGACCCAGCCCGGTGCCGGGAACGTGATGCCGACCGGTACGGACCCACTGGCCACGGTTCGACCGCTCAGCGGGTCGACCAGGAACGCCTTGGCGTTCGTGGTTCCCTGGTCGATCGCCAGCACGAGGTGCCCGCCAGGAGCAACCGAGTGCGCACCGCCGGTCGCCGGGGTGCTTGGCTGATGCTGCTTGCCGATCAACGCTGACCGCCCTAGTGAATGATCATTCGATCTTGAATGAAGCACCACCAACGTAGGTATAGTGGTGGCCGGTGTCAACCCCTGCCGGAGTTGACGT
>DATKTF010000583.1:0-5597 GCA_035531255.1 Cellulomonadaceae bacterium | reverse complement strand
TCACGATCCGAGCAGCACCCGTGCGAGTGGCACCCCGAGGTCGCGTGAGTACTGCTCCGTGAGGTGGATCGAGTCCGATCGTACGAGGAAGTCACCGATGGTCGGTGGGCACCATCCCGAGGAGCAGAACCACACCTCGGTGTCGACAAACTGCGCCCCCGCACTGCCGGCGGTCTCTCGATAGAGCGCGGACCTCTGCTTCATCGCCGATGGCACCGGGATAGCACAGTCCCGCGGCGTTCGAAATCGAGTCGCGCACTCCTCGATAGACACACCGAACGGCGGCGAGCCCAGCACGACGACCCGAGTCCCTGTCGCGACGAGGCGGTCGAGCGTGGCGCGGACCCCAGCGAGCCACCTGTCCTGCGCTGTGCCGGGGCCGGCACCCGATGCCGTCACCCCCCACGACTCGCTGACGATGACGAGGTCAGGAGTATCCGCGGCGATCTGCGCCAGCACCCAGGTGTTGTGCGCATCGCACGAGTCATAGGGTCGCCCATCCTTGTCCGTCTGGGTGACCGAGGCGAAGCCGCAGCCGTACTTCCCGTACACCGTCACGCGGTAGCCCCTCGGCTCGAGAGCAGCCTCGACACCGGGCAACCAGCTCATCGCGATGGAGTCGCCGAACAAGACGGCCCTCCTCGGGGCGTTGACGTCTCCTTCGACGCACTGACGATCGACGTCAGACCTCCCGTTCACGCAGGACTCGTTCCGCAGGATCGGAGCACCCGAGCCTGCGAGCAAACCGAGCGGGGGCGACGTCTGGGGCCAGTGGTCCAGGCCGAGCCCCGTGCGGATGAGTGCCGTGCGCCCGTCGTCAGGTCCCGCGGTACTCGCCGCATCCGACGGCGCCGCGGTGGCGTGTGCCGCGCGACCGGGCGAGGCGAGTCGCACCGATGTGGACCCGAGCACCCCGATCACCACGACGAGCGACGCGATCACCGCGGTCGCAGCAGAGCCCGCGAGCATGGAGCGACCGCTCCACGCGCCACGCAGCGACGGCCGACGTCGAGAGGCACGCGCCTCCCTCCGAACGGATCGAGGCTCGAGCCATGACGATCGCCGGACCGGGTCCTCGACGAGGTGGAACGACAGCGTCGCGAGGCCGAGCGTCAACGCCGAGGCAAGAACTGCATTCGCAAGTTTTCCGGACCGCGTGACCCCTGGCGGAACAACCCCCGCGAAGAAGACCACGATCACGGGCCAGTGCCACAAGTACACCGAGTAGGAGATGCGGCCGACGAACTGACTGACCGGGTCGGTGAGCGGCCACCACCAGCGGAACGGGGTCGACTTCCCTGTCCCGGCGATGATGACGGCGACGGTGCCTGCGACCGGGAGGACTGCCCACGGTCCCGGGAATGCGCTCCCGGGACCGATCAGCACGGCAGAGACGAGGATGGTGGCGAGACCGACAGATGCGAGCAGAGGACGCGCGCGGTCCGGAAGACGTTGCGCGGCGCTCGAGCCGACCGCGACGAGGGCCCCCGCTCCCAGCTCCCATCCGCGAGCGAAGGTCGAGAAGTACGCGCTCGTCGGCGAGACGGACGTCTCGACGAGACACCAGGCGAGTGACCCGATCACGATCACCGAGAGGAAGCCGACCAGGTGCACCCGGTGACGGCCCGTACGCCGTGCGCCCAGCCCGAAGGCGGCGATCAGGATCCAGGGCCACGCGAGGTAGAACTGCTCCTCGACTGCGAGGGACCAGAAGTGCTGCACGGGGCTCGGCGGCAGTGCGGTCTGAAAGTAGTCCGTGCCGATCTGGGCGAAGTGCACGTTCGCCGCGAAGACGGCCGACCAGACCGCATCGTTCAGGGTGTCGTGCCCGCGCGAACCAAGAAAGACCAGGTACGAGCCGACGACGGTGACCACCAGCACGAGCGCGGCGATCGGCAGGATGCGGCGCGCGCGCCGACGGTAGAAGCCGGCGAACGAGATGACGCCACTCCGCTCGCGTTCGCGGACGAGGAGCCCCGTGATCAGGAACCCGGAGATCACGAAGAACACGTCGACGCCGACGAAGCCACCCGTCGGGTAGCCGATCAGGTGCCCGCAGACGACCAGACCGACTGCAAGAGCGCGAAGGCCCTCGATGTCCTTCCGAAAACCGGGGCGCCGCCCGGGTCCGCCCGCCTCGCGTTCTGTGCCGACGGCGGTCGACCCGGTGCTCGACGACGTCATCCCACGCGATCCGCGTGCGAACAGACTGTCCGGTGGACCCGCATCAGTAGGCCCCAGAGCCCGAGACGACGGCGCGGAACGTCTTCCACAGGATCATCAGATCCATGGAGACCGACCAGTTGTCGACATACCGCAGGTCGAGACGCACGGCTTCCTCCCAGCTGAGGTCCGACCGACCACTCACCTGCCACAGGCCGGTGAGACCGGGGCGCACCCGGAGCCGCCGGAACACCTGGTCCTCGTACTCGGCGACCTCCGCGGTGAGCGGCGGCCGCGGACCGACCAGTGACATGTCGCCGCGCACGACATTGAGCAGCTGCGGAAGCTCGTCCAGTGAGTAACGGCGCAGGAACTTCCCGACCGGGGTCACCCTCGGGTCGGCCCTCATCTTGAAGAGGACCCCGCTCCCGTCGTTCTGGGCCTGCAGGGCCACCCGGCGCGCCTCGGCGTCGGCGTACATGCTGCGGATCTTCCACATCGTGAAGGTCCCGCCGTCGACACCGACGCGCGTCTGCGGGTAGAAGGCCTTGCCCGGCGACGTGATCCGGACCGCGAGCGCGGAGATCCCGATGATCGGAGCGGCCGCGAGCAGGAGCAGGCTCCCGAGCACACGGTCGAGAGCCGCCTTCGCGATCATCCGCGGCCGCGACGCCTCGATCTCCAGCCGGAGCAGAGACAGGCCCGCGGTCGGCTGGACGGTCACACGCGGTCCGGCCACCTCCACGAGACCCGGCGAGACCACCAGCTCGGCGCCGGTCCGGCCGAGGGCCCAGGTCAGGCGACGAAGGGCATCGCCGGTGAGGTAGGACCCGGCGACGACGACCGTCTCGACCTGGTAGTCCGCGACGACCTGGGCGACGTCGGCGACGGCGCCGAGGGTCGGCACGGTGCCGCACGGTGCCTCGTCGTCGACCGACGGGAGGCACACGCCGATCACCTGGTAACCGTGGTGCGGCGCGGCGCCGAGGTTGTCGACGACGGTGCTGATCGAGTCGACGTCGCCGACGACGAGCGTGCGCATCATCGCGAGCCCATCAGCACGCTCGCGGTGCAGCGACTTGCGGTGGGCGTGACGGAGGACAGCACTCGCGAGGACCGCGACCGGGATCCCCAAGAGCACGATCGTCCGCGGTACCTCGAGCTCGGTGATGTAGCCCACCGACATGAGGCCGAGCCCCACGACCACGCCGGCACGGAGCAGTGACTGGTACTCCCCCGGTCCGTCGCCGAGCGTGTGCGCGCGGTAACCCTGAGAACCGAGAACCGCGACCACGAAGATCGCCGACACGACGAAAGACCAGCGAAGCTCGGCCGTCGAGACCACCTGCGTGCGCACCAGCAGAGCGACCGCGGTCGCGGCGAACGCCGCGAACCCGTCAGCGAGGATCGCAACCCTGAGGTAACGCACCGACGCGATGCTCCAGGGAAGGGGGGAGGCGCGCACCGTCGGTGCGTTGTAGGCGGTGGTCCTCGACACGAACGGCTCGGTCGACGCCCACGAGCGGCGCGGACCCGCAGTCCTCCCCCGACGGTCGTCAGGGACGTTGACCCGACCGAACCCACGGTCTGCTGCGATCGACATGTCGCCCCCCCTTCACGATCGGGTGAATGAGAAGAGGCTAATGCTCGCGGCGCGTCGTGTATGTACCGAATGCCCGATTTCACCCGTTCCGCGTAGCGTGGTGACTCGGCTGTGACCTCGCCGTCACCTCGGCGGCCCTACACCTTGGTGTGAAACCTCAGCTGGGCCCTCTCGAGCCCGTCGGTGACGAGCAGCTCGACCGCGTCGGCAGCCGCGCTCACGAGCCACCCGAGGTCCTTGCGCTCGACGGCCGAGAAGTCCCGCAGGACGAAGTCCGCCGCGTCCATCCGCCCGGGAGGACGGCCGATGCCGACACGCACCCGCAGGTAGTCCTTGGTGCCGAGCGCCTTGGTCGTGTCGCGCAGTCCGTTGTGCCCGCCCTCGCCGCCGCCTCGCTTGAGCCGCACCTCGCCGAACGGGATGTCGAGGTCGTCGTGCACAGCGACGACCTGGTCCGGTGCGACGCCGAAGTAGTGCGCGAGGGTCGCGACCGGTCCACCGGAGGCGTTCATGTACGTGATCGGCTTCGCGAGGATCACCCGGGCGCCCGGTGCGCCCCCGGGGAGCGGCCCGAGGCGGGTCTCCGCCACGGCCGACCGCGTCCCCCGCGTCGTGCGGAGCGCGAACGACGCCCCGGTACGCCCGCCCAGCTCGTCGAGCACCATCTGGCCGATGTTGTGCCGGTTGCCCGCATACTGCGGCCCCGGGTTGCCGAGCCCGACGACGAGCCAGGGCTGGTCGCTCATGTCACGTCCTCACAGGGTGTCGGTGCAGATGTCGGTGCAGGTGTCGGTGCGGGTCACACGGGTCGTCCGGCGCCTCGACGCCGCTGGTGCTGCAGTCCTGGGTCTCACGACGGTCAGCGAGCAGGCCCCGCGGAGCACGCAGACGCAGCAGCGCCCGGCACCTGACGGTACCGGGCGCCGAGAGGGTCGTCGCGCAGCCGACGCCTCAGGTCGTCACGATCAGACGGCTGCTTCCTCGTCGGTCGGCTCGGCCTCGCCCTGCGGCACCGCGATCGTCACGACCACGGCCGTCGGGTCGTCGCCGAGCACCGCGCCCTTCGGGAGAACGACGTCGCCGGCGTGGATCTGCACGCCCGCCTCGAGGCCCTCGATCGAGACCTCGATGCTCTCAGGGAGGTGCGTCGCCTCGGCCTCGAGGTTCAGCGCCTGGAGCTCGACGAAGTGGATCGTCCCGGGGGCCGACTCGCCGACGATCGTGACGGGGACCTCGACGGAGACCGTCTCACCGCTCGTGACGATCTGCATGTCGATGTGCTCGATCACCTGGCGCACCGGCTCACGCTGCACGTCCTTGATGATCGCGAGGATCTTCTTGCCCTCGAGCTCGACACCGTAGAGCGCGTTCGCGTGCTTCAGCGCGAGAAAGGTCTCGTGACCGGGCAGCGACACGTGCAGCGGGTCCGAGCCGTGCCCGTACAGGACCGCAGGGATGCGGCCGGCGCGGCGCGTGCGACGTGCGGCGCCCTTGCCGAAGTCGGTACGGGTGGTGGCGACGAGCTTGACCTCGGACACGAGTACTCCCAAGACGATGGTGGTGGTGGCGAACAGCTGCTGAGTCGGTGGTGGCTTCGACGCGGGAGACGGGACGGGCACGCGGAGGCGACCACCCAGTCGATCACGGAGTCGGGTCTGGTCAGACCGTCCGACGTCCCTCGCCGAGGCAACCTGACGAGTCTACCCGGTCGCAGACGTCGCGACGAACCCTGCTGGTCAGGCCTGACCGTCGAACAGGGACGTGACCGACCCGTCGTCGAACACCTCACGGATGGCCCGCGCGACGAGCGGTGCGATCGACAGGACGGTGA
>DATKTF010000582.1:0-5938 GCA_035531255.1 Cellulomonadaceae bacterium | reverse complement strand
GCGACTCGTGACCGCCGCGGGCGACGTCCTCGACGTGGACGCCGAGCACCACGGCGACCTCTTCCAGGCGGCGCGCCTGGGTCTGGGCGCCGTCGGGTTGATCGCCGCCGTGACGATCGAGGCGGTGCCCGCGTTCTCGCTCGAGGCGGTGGAGGAGCCCTGGCCGCTCGAGCGGGTCCTCGACGCGCTCGATGGGCCGGACGGGCTGGTCGAGTCGAACGATCACGTGGAGTTCTACTGGTTCCCGCACACCCGCCGCGCCCTGACCAAGCGCAACAACCGTGTCGACCCGAGGAACCCGGTCGCCGCACCACCGCTGGGCCGGGTCCGGGGCTGGCTCGACGACGAGCTGCTCTCGAACACGGTGTTCGAGGCGACGAACCGGCTCACCGCCGTCGCTCGCGGCCTGACGCCGATGGTCAACCAGGTCGCGGCGCGCGCCCTGTCGGCCCGACGGTTCACCGCCCCGTCCTTCGAGGTGTTCGTCACCCCGCGCCGCGTGCGGTTCCGGGAGATGGAGTACGCGGTCCCTCGCGCGGCCCTCGTCGACGTCCTCGCCGAGGTCGACCGTTGGATCCGCCGCACGGGCGAGCACGTGCCGTTCCCCGTCGAGGTGCGGTTCGCCGCACCGGACGACGTGTGGCTGTCGACCGCGTACGCGCGCGAGTCCGCCTACGTCGCGGTGCACCAGTACGTCCGCCTGCCGTACCGCCGCTACTTCGCTGCGGTCGAACGGATCATGGCCGAGGTCGACGGCCGACCGCACTGGGGCAAGCTCCACTGGCTCGATGCCGAGCGCCTCGCGGCGCTGTACCCCCGGTTCGACGACTTCCGCGCCGTGCGGTCCGCCCAGGACCCGGCCGGTCGCTTCGCCAACCCGTACACCGAGCTCGTGTTCGGACCACGGGGCTGACCGGGCGTCGCGCAGGGACGACCGGCCACACGGCCGAGCCCTGCGCGGTCAGGCGGCGACGTCGCGCGCGTGTCGGCGCAGAGCGTCCAGGACGACGCCGACGACCCGCCTCTCCGCCCGGTCGGGCCGGACGAGCGCGTCGATCTGTCGCCCGGCCCGGACCCCGACGAGAGGCACGAGCCGGAACCGCGTCCCACCGCGGTCGTCCGCGGTGTACCGCGGGAGGAGCGAGATGCCGTGCCCGGCTGCCACCAGGGCCTCGGCCACGTGGAAGTCGTTGATGCGGTGCCGCACCCGTGGGACCACCCCGGAGCCCGCGGTGACCGCCTCGAGCACCGCCGCGACCGGGAAGCCCGCGCGGACCGCGATCCAGTCCTCGTCGGCCAGGTCCAGCGGCGTCACCGACGCCCGATCGGCGAGGCGGTGCGCCGGCGGCAGGGCGACGTCGAGCGGCTCGCGGAGCAGCGGGACCACCCGGACGCGCCCGTCGTCCGCACCGGCCCACTGCTGGCCGCGATCGGCCCGGTGCGCGATGACGAGGTCGAACTCGCTCGTCAGGTGGACGAACGCGTCCTGCGCGACGTCCTCGTCGCTGCACTCGACGACGATCCCCGGACGGTCCGCGAGCCGGGTGAGGAGGCCCGGAAGGAGCATCTGCGCCGCGCTCTGGAACGCGGCGACCCGCCCGACGCCCGTCGGCTGGTCGAGGAACGCCCCGACGGCGGCCCCTGCGCGCTCGAGCGCGATCGCGACCCCGACCGCCTCCCGCGCGAGGGCGTGCCCGGCGGGGGTCAGTCGGAGCCCTCGTCCGACCCGCTCGGTGAGCGGCACGCCGACGTCACGCTGCAGCGCCTTGAGCTGTTGCGAGACCGCTGACGGCGTGCAGTGCAGCGCCTCGGCCGCGGAGGTCACGCTGCCCCGATCCCCGACGACGCGCAGCGCCTCGAGCTGATGGACGTCCATGTAGAGATGCTACCGAGATGCTTCATCACCATTCGATGGTGCTGAAGCATCGGTGTCGGTGACGATCGCTCCATGCCTGCACGTGACCGTCTGCTCGCCCTGCTCGTCGCGGTGCTGTGGGGACTCAACTTCCCGGCGATCCACCTGTCCCTCGCGCAGTTCCCACCGTTCTTCCTGGTGGCGCTGCGCTTCTCGCTCATCGCGATCCCCGTCGTGGTGCTCGTCCCGCGACCGGTCGTGCCGTGGCGCTGGCTGCTGGGATACGGCCTCGGCTTCGGGGTCCTGCAGTTCGCGTTCCTCTACCTGGCGATGGACGCCGGGATGCCGACGGGTCTCGCGTCCCTCGTGCTGCAGTCCTCGGCCCCGTTCACGGTGCTCCTCGGAGCCGCCCTGCTCGGCGAACGACTCAGCGTGCGCCGCGTGGTCGGCATCGGCCTCGCCGTGCTGGGTCTCGCGGGGATCGCGCTGCACCGCGCGGACACGGGCGGGCGCGCGATGCTCGTCCCCGTCGTGCTCACCCTCCTCGGAGGGCTCGGATGGGCCGTCGGCAACCTCTGCAACCGGAAGGCGGCCGCGGACAGCCCCTGGAGACTGATGCTCTGGATGACGGTCGTCCCGCCGGTACCGATGTTCGCGCTGTCGCTCGTCGTCGACGGGCCGACGTCCATCGGCCGCTCGCTCACGACGCTCGGTCGGCCTGCGGCGATCCCGGCGCTCGGCGGTCTGCTCTACACCGTGCTGGTCGCTACCCTCGCAGGATCCGGGATCTGGACCGCGCTCATGGCGCGGAACCCGTCGGGCACCGTCGCCCCGTTCTCGATGCTCGTCCCCGTGGTCGGGATCGCCGCGTCCTGGCTCGTCCTGCACGAGAGGCCGACTCTGGTCGACCTGCTCCTCGGCATCCTCGTCCTCGGTGGGGTCCTGGCCGCAGGAGCCGGTGCTCGACGGGGCGCGGTCGAGGTCAGTCGGCGGCGGCGACCAGGGCCGTGGCCAGTGCGGCCACGCCTTCGCCACGCCCGGTCAGTCCCAACCCGTCCGTCGTCGTCGCCGACACCGTGACCGGTGCGCCGACCGCGGCGCCGAGGACTCCCTCGGCCTCCGCCCGACGGGCACCGATCCTCGGCCTCGTGGCGATGACCTGCACCGCCACGTTCCCGATCTCGTAACCCGCCGCACGGACCCGCCGTGCAGCCTCGGCCAGCAGCTCCGCACCGGCCGCCCCGGCCCACGCGGGCTCGGACGTCCCGAAGTTCGACCCGAGGTCCCCGATGCCGGCGGCGGAGAGCAGGGCGTCGGCCGCGGCGTGCGCCACGGCGTCCCCGTCGGAGTGCCCCTCCAGGGCGCGCTCCCCCGGCCACTCGAGGCCCGCGAGATGGAGCACGCGGGACGAGTCCGTCGGCGCATACGCGTGCACGTCGACGCCGATCCCGATGCGCGGCAGGATCACGACGCGGCCTCGTCGACCGGTCCGGCGTCGCTCTCGGTCGGTTCGCGATCCTCCGTCGCCGACGATCGACGCTCCGACCGGAGGGCGACGAGGGCGCGGTCCACCGGGTCGAGCTCGTCGACGGCGAGCCTGCCGGTCAGCACCAGCTCCGCAGCGGCGAGGTCCCGTGGCGTCGTGATCTTGAACGCGTCCTCGGCGCCGTCCACGAGCCAGACCGCCACCCCGATGGCCTCGACGAGCGCGGCATCGTCGGTCGCGGCCGTCGCCTCGCTCGCGGCGCGGACGAGCCCGGCGACGTGCGCACGGTCGACCAGCTCACGCGAGAACCCCTGGGGCGTCTGCACCGCACGCAGGCGGTCCCTGCTGACCGTGGCGAGCACCGGTGCACCGTCGTCCGACATCTCTCCGACCTGCTTGATGGTGTCGCTGACCGGCACCCCGGGGATCACCGCCCGGTGCCCCGATCTCACGGCGCGAGCGACACGGGCGACGAGCGACGGCGGGACGAGGGCGCGCGCCGCGTCGTGGATCAGCACCACGTCGATCTCCTGCGGCAGGACGGCGAGGCCCGCGGCGACCGAGGCCTGACGGCTGGCGCCACCCTCGACGACCGTCACGGGCACGGGGAGGTCCTCGGCGGCGAGCAGTCGCGCCACGTCGTCGGCACGCGCCCGTGGAGCCGTCACGACCAGCAGATCGACCGCCCCGGACGCGACCAGCCGACGGGCGGCGTGAGCCACGAGCGGTCGACCGCACAGGCCCACGAGGGCCTTCGGTTCGTCGTGCCCTAGCCGCGAGCCCGAACCGGCAGCGGTGAGGATGGCGGCGGTGGTCACGACGTCCCCGAGGTGGGCGTCCGGTGGGCGTCCGCTGCGCTCAGGAGGCGAGGACCTCGTCGAGGATGGCTTCCGCCTTCTCCTCCTCGGTGTGCTCGGCGAGCGCGAGCTCGGAGACGAGGATCTGACGGGCCTTGGCGAGCATGCGCTTCTCGCCGGCCGAGAGCCCACGGTCGGCATCCCGACGCGACAGGTCGCGGACGACCTCGGCGACCTTGATGACGTCGCCCGAGGCCAGCTTCTCCAGGTTCGCCTTGTACCGACGCGACCAGTTGGTGGGCTCCTCGGTGTACGGAGCGCGGAGCACCTCGAACACCTTGTCGAGACCCTCCTGACCGACGACGTCGCGCACACCGACGAGGTCGACGTTCTCCGCCGGCACCTCGATCGTCAGATCTCCCTGCGCAACCTTCAGCTTGAGGTAGAGCTTGTCCTCTCCGCGGATGGTCCTGGTCTTGATCTCCTCGATCAGCGCGGCACCGTGGTGCGGGTAGACAACGGTCTCGCCTACTGTGAAAGTCATGTGGAGATTTCCCCTTTCGCGGAACTCGATCTTACCACGCCGCTGACGGGGGCCTTTACCCTCCCATGACTGTTACGAGGGTGTTGCCGCAGGTCAGCGGCCCCGTGCACGGCAGTGCGCCGGCAGACGTCGGGCAGGTCGAAGGCAGACGGCAGGCAGAGGGCGGGCAGGACGTCGCCACGCACCCGGTCGGCGAGCACCGCACACCCGCACGACGGGTGCGGATCACGGTCGGCCGCGTCGGCGCACTATGATGCGCGTGGTTGACCTGCCCGATCAGGCGTCCGCCCCGGGGCCCTGCGGCCCCGTCGCCCCGGCAGGCCACCCCTCCACCGGCCCGACCCTCACGAGGAGCCACCGTGACCGCCTTGCGACCGACCCTGTCCGCTCGCCCGCGAGCCCGGGTGGTGCTGATGCCGGCGATCGCCCTCGGCGCTCTCCTGCTCGCGGGGTGCTCGGCGACGAACCCGATCACGACGCAGAAGGCCTACAGCGCCTCCGACGGTGTCCGGGTCGACCTCGCGAGCGGGCTGACCGCTGAGAACCTCATGATCCTCACCGCGCAGAAGGGTGCTCCCGGCACCCTCCTGGGCGCTCTCACCAACAGCGGCAAGGCCGCCGACACCGTCACCCTCACCCCGGACGGCGCCTCACCCGTCACCGTCCACGTCGGTGCCGGCGAGACGGTCCTGCTGTCACCCCAGGCGGCACAGGTGACCGAGGTCGGCATCACGAGGACGTCCGTCTCGATCGCCGCCGTCACGGTCCCCCCGGGTGCGGTGGCGTCCGTGCAGCTCGTGTCCGGCATCGGGGGCGAGCACACGGTGTCCGTGCCCGTTCTCGACGGGTCGCTGCCCGAGTACACCGCCCTCGTGCCCACGCAGTCTCCGACGCAGGGCTGAGCATCCCGCGCTGACGTCGGGCCCGAAGCCGCGACCTCACCCACCGCCCCCACCGCGCGCACCTACGGGCCGGGGTGCGGCCGACCGGGCCGACATCAGGCCGGCGGGATCACCCGAAGCGACCGGAGATGTAGTCCTCGGTGGCCTGCTGTGACGGCGAGGAAAACATCGTCGCCGTCGAGTCCATCTCGATGAGCCGCCCGGGCGATCCGGTGCCGGCGATGTTGAAGAACGCGGTCCGCTCGGAGACCCGCGCCGCCTGCTGCATGTTGTGCGTCACGATCACGATCGTGTAGTCGTTCTTGAGGTCGTGGATCAGGTCCTCGATCGCGAGCGTCGAGATCGGGTCCAGCG
>DATKTF010000581.1:0-2541 GCA_035531255.1 Cellulomonadaceae bacterium | reverse complement strand
CGCGAGCGTGATCGGTGGCGGCCCGGCCGGGTTGATCGCCGCCGAGATGCTGGCTCGGGCCGGTGTGACCGTGACGGTGTACGACCGGATGCCGTCGGTCGGCCGCAAGTTCCTGCTCGCGGGCCACGGCGGGTTGAACATCACCCACTCCGAGGACCGCGACCGTCTGCTGACGCGGTACGGCACCTCGGCGGACCGGCTCGCGCCGATGCTCGCGCTGTTCGGTCCGCAGCAGCTACGTGACTGGTGCGCGGGTCTCGGTGAGCCGACGTTCGTCGGGTCGAGCGGGCGGGTGTTCCCGCAGGCGTTCCGGGCGACACCGCTGTTCCGTGCGTGGTTGGCGCGCCTCGGCGATCTCGGCGTGCGGATCGAGACGCGCCAGCGGTGGGCGGGGTGGGCGGATGCCGGCGGTGCGCTGCGTCTCGTCGATACGGACGGGGTGACGCGCGAGGTCACCGCCGACGTGGCGGTCTTCGCTCTCGGTGGGGCGTCGTGGCCGCGGCTCGGCTCGGACGGCGGCTGGGTCGGCCCGTTCTCCGAGCGCGGCGTGGCCGTCACACCCCTGCGACCCGCGAACGTCGGTGTGCACGTCGAGTGGAGCGACACCGTCGTCGACCGGTTCGAGGGATCTCCGCTGAAAAACGTCGGGCTGACCGTCCGCGGCCGGCCGGGCCCGTCGGTGCGCGGTGACGCGATGGTGACCCGGACCGGGATGGAAGGCGGCCCGGTCTACGCGATCGGCGCCGCGATCCGCTCGGTCCTCGACGCCGACGGGACGTGCGTCCTCGAGGTCGACCTTCGCCCGGGCCTCACGGTCGACCAGCTCGTCGATCGGTTGCAGCACCGCCGGCCGAAGGACTCCGGCTCGACCTGGCTGCGCCGCTCGATCGGCCTCGACCCGGTCGCGATCGCGCTGGTGCGGGAGTCGCGCGGCGGCGCACTCTCGGGCGACGCCGCTGCGGTGGCCGCGCTGGTCAAGGCGGTGCCGGTGACCGTCACCGGGACGATGCCGATCGAGCGGGCGATCTCGACCGCGGGCGGCATCGCGTGGTCGGAGGTCGACGAGTCGCTGACGCTGCGGGCGCTCCCCGGCACGTTCGTCGCAGGCGAGATGCTCGACTGGGAGGCGCCCACCGGCGGCTACCTGCTGCAGGCCTCGTTCAGCACCGGGGTGATCGCTGCGCGGGGCGCGCTCGCGTGGCTCACGCGCGCTGTCGGGCGCTGACCCCTGCGCGGTCGCCTGCCGGGGGTCGAGACCCGTGAAGGAACGGGTGAGTCGCTCCCCGTGAAGGGTGCGAGCGTGGACGCCGTGACGTTCGGGCAGTCGTGGCACTGGGTCGAACCGGCGCGCGGCTCGGGTTCTGGGTACCGTGACCGCGTGACGGAGACTCTGCGCATCAGGTCGACTCTCGAGGCACGAGGGCCGGCCGGGGCCTTCCTCCTGACGGACGAGCAGGTCGCCGCGCTGGGCGGCGGGAAGCGGGCGTTCCCGGTGACGGTGTCGGTGAACGGAACCACGCTGTCCCTGCGGCTGGCTCGCATGGGTGGCGAGAACCTGATCGGCCTGGCCAAGGCTGCCCGCGCGCAGTCCGACGTCGAGATCGGTGCGACCTACGACGTGGAGGTCGCCGTCGACACCACCGAACGCACGGTCGACGTCCCCGACGACCTTGCGGCAGCGCTCGACGCCGACCCTGCGGCACGGGCGGCTTTCGTGACGCTCGCGCCCTCGCAGCGCAAGGAGCTCGTCCGGTGGGTGGTCGACGCGAAGCGCGAGGCGACCCGCACCGACCGGGTGGCGAAGACCGTGGACAGGGTCCGCGAGCACCGGACGCGGTGAGAGCAGGACCACGTCGCGCGGCGGGACCGCAGCCCTCAGCTGGTCGGGGCGAGCGTGGCGGCCCAGGCGCGGGCAGCGCCGAGCTCTCCGTCGACCAGGCCGTCGGACTTCCCGTGAACCGAGAAGGTGCGCGGCGGGCAGGCTCGGACCGCTCCGGCGGACCGCAGATGCTTGTCGATCGCCTTCGCCGCCGAGCCGGGAAGGCGCGGGGTCAGCACCTTGGTGTCGAAGGTGGCGAAGCGCAGTCCCGGGCGGACGACCAGCGAGTCGAGCCATTCGCGGACGCCGATCGTCGCCGATATCACCGGGCTCTGCTCCTTGGCGGCGTCGTTCCGGGTCGACGCCCTGCTCATCCCGAACGCGTGGACCGGAGCCCCGACGACGAGGAGGTCGACGTCGTCCGGGAGTGTCGGCCCTTCCGCAGCGAGCGCTCCCACCTCGACGACGCGAACCGGGCCGACCTCGGCCAGCGCCTGCGCGATCTCGTCCGCGAGGGCCTTGGTGGCGCCGAACATGGACTCGTACACGACCAGGGATGCCATGTCCTCACCGTTCGCCCCGACCCGGGTGTTCGCCTCGGTCCTAGGTCCCGACGACGAGGGATCGCTCGGGCGCCTCGCGCCGACCGCTTCCGTCCACGGCCGTGGCTGTCACCGCCGAGCGAGCCCGCGCCCGGCGAGGCTCGTCGGTCAGGCTCGCGT
>DATKTF010000580.1:0-2095 GCA_035531255.1 Cellulomonadaceae bacterium | reverse complement strand
GGCACGATGACCTCTCAGCAACCGCGGTTCCCCGGCGTTCCCGCCGTCATCAACGGCAATGGCGCTGTGGCTCATGTCATGCGACACGTGTGCGGGGGCGTGATCGGGTACCCGATCACACCGTCCACGGAGATCTCCGAGCTCTTCGAGGCCGCACGGGCCGAGGGAAGCGTCAACGTCTGGGGAAAGCACCCGTTCTTCTTCGAGGCCGAGGGTGAGCACTCTGCGCAGAGCGGGGCGCTGGGCGCAGCTCTGACCGGAGGCCAGTTCGTCTCGAACGCCTCGTCGAGCCAGGGGATCCTCTACGCGCTCGAGTCGCACTTCGTCACGGTCGGCAAGAAGATCGGCGGCTTCGTCCTCCAGGTCGCCGCGCGCGTCGTGTCCAAGCACTCGCTCAACGTGATGGCCGGGCACGACGACGTCTACGCGCTGCTGCCGTCCGGCTACACCGTGTTCTTCGGGTCCAACCCGCAGGAGGCGGCTGACCTCGCGGCGATCTCCTACCGCACGTCCGCGCTGTCGCTCATCCCGGTCACCAACGCGATGGACGGCTTCTCGACCAGCCACATGCTCAGCGAGATGCTGCTTCCCGAGGCAGATCTGCTACGCACGTACCTGGGCGATCCCGCAGGTCGGATCCCGGCGCCCACGGTCGCGCAGGAGGTCCTGTTCGGCGCCAAGGGTCGGGTCGCCCAGCTCACCGCCTACCTCGATCGCCACAAGGACGACATCGTCGAGGCCGGCCGTGAGGCCGTGACCGACTACCTCCGCACGAACGCCGACGCGATCGAGGCGGACGAGACCGCGTCCCTCGTCGGCGACACCCTGGCGTGGCTCCCGACGGAGCTGCGCGCACCGTGGCGCCGGCAGTGGGTGAACGCCCCCGCCAAGGGCACCCGCCAGATGGTCCCGGCCCTGGTGGACGTGCACAACCCCGGTCTGACCGGTCCCGTTCAGAACCAGCCCGACTTCCAGGCCGGCGCCGTCGACCACCGCACGCACTTCGCCAGTGAGGTGCCGAGACTCGCACGTCAGGCCATGGCCGAGTACAGCGAGCTCACCGGACGCGAGTACAGCCCGCTGCACACCTACGACATCGAGGATGCCGACTACGTCATGGTCGGCCTCGGCTCGATCACGGACGACGTCCGCGCGGTGGTGCCGTACCTGCGTGCGCAGGGGCACAAGGTCGGCGTGGTGTCGGTGAAGCTCCTTCAGCCGTTCCCGGAGGCCGAGCTCGTCGCGGCGCTGGCGGGCAAGAAGGCCGTGACCGTGCTGGAGCGCTCCGACCAGACGTCCCTCACGACCTTCGTGACCACCGCACTGTTCAAGGCGCGGGCGAATGCGGACGGTGCCGCGCACGCCGTTCCGCCGCTGAGCGCCATGCCGCTGCTCACCACCGCGATCTTCGGTCTGGGTGGCCACGACGTGCAGCCGCGCGACCTGATCGCGGCGTTCGAGCACATGATCGACGGCAAGAGCGCGCCGCTGATCTACCTCGGGTCGCAGTTCTTCAGCAAGCACCCGACGCCGCAGATGGCGGAGATCGAGGACCGGCTGCGGGCGGCGTACCCCGACACCGAGCACATGGCCCTCGAGACGAAGCCGAACCCCCAGCTGCTCCCCGAGAGCGCCATGCGGATCCGGTTCCACTCGGTCGGCGGCTACGGCACGATCGCGACCGGCAAGCTGCTCACCGACATCCTCGCCGGTGTGCTCGGCATGCACTCCAAGTCGGCACCGAAGTACGGCTCGGAGAAGAGCGGCGCACCGACGAACTACTACATCACCCTCAGTCCTGAGCCGGTGCTGATCACCAACGCCGAGCTCGAGGACGTCGAGGTCGTGCTCTGCCCCGACCACAAGGCGTTCGTGCACACGAACCCCATCAAGGGTCTGATCACGGGCGGCACGCTGATCCTCCAGTCCGACCTGTCACCGGCGGACGTGTGGCGCCAGCTTCCGAAGTACGCCCGGACGGCGATCCGCGAGCGTGAGATCCGATTCCTGATCGTCGACGCATTCAGTGTCGCGAAGGAGCACGCACCGAAGCCGGAGCTCGAGACCCGGATGATGGGGATCGCGTTCATCGGTG
>DATKTF010000579.1:0-4585 GCA_035531255.1 Cellulomonadaceae bacterium | reverse complement strand
CGGAGAGCTCCGGGGCGGTGAGGGTGCTCAGGTCGACGGGTCGCCCGGACGCAGGTGGCGTCTTGCCCTCGGACGGCGGGAGCAGGAGCAGCACGGAAGAACTCTAGGCGGTCGGCGCGAGCGGTCCGCGCGGTCGGCCCGGCGACCTGTGCTCCGCGTGGAGGTCGAGCCGGTAGGCTGAGTGCGCGGATGAGCTGGCCGGGCGACCGCGTGGGGCTCTCGAGCTCACCGAGGAACGTCCGGGCTCCGTAGGGCAAGGTGGTGGGCAACACCCACCCGGGGTGACCCGCGGGACAGTGCCACAGAGAACAGACCGCCCCGTGCGGCCTTCGGGCCGGGCGGGGTAAGGGTGAAACGGTGGTGTAAGAGACCACCAGCGCGCCGGGTGACCGGCGCGGCTAGGCAAACCCCACCTGGAGCAAGGTCAGACAGGGAGCGTTCGAGGGCGGCCCGCCCGAGCTCCCGGGTAGACCGCTGGAGGCGTGCGGCAACGTACGTCGTAGATGGATGGTCGCCACCTGCGCGGGGGTGACCGCGTGCAGGGACAGAACCCGGCGTACAGGCCAGCTCATCCGCACCGCCCGGGCGTTCGAGCCGCGTCGTCGCACCCGGCACAGGACCGGTCCGCTAGGTCGCAGGACGGCGCGGCAGCGGCTTGTCGACCACGGCGACACCTGCGTCGAGGTCGATCCTGAACGGCGGGGCCTCGCCCGGTGTCTGATGGATGTCGAGACGTTGGCGCTCCTGCTCGGCGACGAGCGTGCGGTGGCCCGGCTGGAAGACGTCGATCAGCTCCCCGAGAGCTCCCGATCCCGCAGAACCGAGCGGCCGTGTGCGGCGGGACCGGTCGGGCAGGTGCCCACGCGCGCCGAGTGTCGCCACCGCGCGATCGATCACGACCAGCAGCGCGGCGACCCCGCAGACGAGCAGCAGCCATCCCACCGGTTCAGTATGGCGCGAGAACGTGCGGCGGCCCCGGTGCCAGGGTGAGGCGGGGATCGGTCGATCGAGGCCGTCCGGCGGTGCCGGCAGCACTCTCGAGACCGTCGAGGTAGACACGATCGGCGACGAACCGACGGGTGAGCTCGCCCGCGTCGCCGACGTGGCCGTGCCCGGGGACGACGACACGGACGTCGTACGTCCGGACGGCGTCCTCGAGTCGGTCCAGACCGGTCCGATAGTCCCCGAGGGCGTCCGCGGCGTCGACGTCGAGCAGCGGGATCTCGAGGTCCGAGAGCATGTCGCCTGCGATCAGCACGTGGGTTTCCGGCAGCACGAGTGCCGCGTGACCGCATGAGTGCCCGTCGTGGTCGACGACCAGCGCGCGAGGACCAGCCCAGGGAACCTCGGTCGCTCCCTCGGGCAGCGCTGCGAGTCGGCCCAGGAGCTCGAGCTCGTGACCAGGGGCGACGCCGATCGCGTCGGCCCGTGCATCACGATGGGTCCGTACGGCACGCGCGACGGCGCGAGCGGTCGCCCACCTCGGCACGACTCCGAGTGACGAGCTCCACAGCAGGTGGTCCCAGTGCGCATGCGTGCTGAACCCGGCGACCACGCGCCACCCGCGCGCGTGCACGGAGACGGCGAGCGACTCGACCTCCGCGACCGAGATCCCCGGGTCGACCACGAGGCAGCTGCCGTCCGGGGCGACCACGATGGTCGTCAGGCTCGTCCAGGTCTCCGCGACGGCCGTCCAGACGCCCGGGGCGACCTCGGTCAGCGGGCGCGCGCGCACCGGCGTGGACGCGATCCCTGCGCGGACCGTCAGGCCTCGGTGCGGGGATCGGCCGGCACCGGGCCGGACGCTGCACCTTGCGCGGCGAGCGCTGCCGCACCGACGATGCCGGCGGCGTTCCGGAGCTGGGCCGGCACGATCGGTGCCCGTAGGTGAAGGAGCGGGAGGAACTTCTCGTAGTTCTTGCTCACGCCACCACCGACGACGATGAGGTCGGGCCACAGCAGGTCCTCGAGGACCCCGTAGTAGCGCTGGAGCCGCTCCGCCCACTGCTCCCAGCTGAGGTTCTCCCGATCTCGCACGGCGTCGGATGCGCGCGTCTCGGCGTCGTAGCCGTCGATCATGAGGTGCCCGAGCTCGAAGTTCGGGACGAGCACACCTGCGACGATGAGCGCGGTCCCGATGCCGGTGCCGAGAGTCGTCATGAGCGTGACGCCCCGGCTCCCGCGTGCAGCCCCGTAGAGCACCTCGCCGTACCCGGCCGCGTCGGCGTCGTTGACGGCGACGACCGGATGACCGAGGGCCTTGCTCAGGAGCCGTTCGATGTTGGTGCCGATCCAGGAGACGTCGACGTTCGCCGCACTCCGAGCGACGCCGTGCTGCACCACCGCGGGGAAGGTCACGCCGACCGGCGTGTCGGCCGGGAGGTCGAAGGAGCCGACGACCTGCGCGACGGTTCGGGCGACGGCCGCCGGGGTCGAGGGCTGCGGCGTCGGGATGCGCACCCGGTCCGCTGCGAACGCACCGGTCGTCAGGTCGACGGGTGCACCCTTGATGCCGCTCCCGCCGATGTCGATCCCGAACGCGATGGATGTCTTGTCGTGGTTGCTCATGGCAGGGTCAGGATCTCCGCTCCGGTGTCGGTGACCAGGAGGGTGTGCTCGAACTGCGCGCTGCGCCGCCCGTCAGCGGTCAGCACGGTCCAGTCGTCGTCCCACATGACCCAGTCCGGGGTGCCGAGGTTGAGCATCGGCTCGATGGTGAAGACCATGCCGGGCTCGATGACGGTGTCGTGCTCGGGTGCGGCGTCGTAGTGCGGGATCACGAGGCCGGTGTGGAACGCCTCACCGACACCGTGGCCGGTGTAGTCGCGCACGACGCCGTAGCCGAACCGCCGGGCGTACTTCTCGATCACCCGGCCGATCACGTTGACCTGACGACCGGGGACGACCGCCTTGATCGCGCGCGCGAGCGCCTCGCGGGTTCTCTCGATCAGGAGCGCCGACTCCTCGTCGATCTCGCCGACGGCGAACGTCGCGTTCGTGTCCCCGTGGACCCCGCCGATGTAGGCCGTGACGTCGATGTTCACGATGTCGCCGTCGAGCAGGACGGTCGAGTCGGGGATCCCGTGGCAGATGACCTCGTTGACCGAGGTGCACAGGGACTTCGGGAAGCCGCGGTAGCCGAGGGTCGAGGGATAGGCGCCATGGTCGACCATGAAGTCGTGCCCGATCCGGTCGAGCTCGTCCGTCGTGACGCCGGGCGCGACGTGCCTGCCGACCTCGTCGCGTGCCTGCGCGGCGATCGACGAGGCGAGCCGGATCCGCTCGACGGTCTCGGGCGCCGGCGCGTTGCTCCCCGTGAACGGCGCGGGTCCGGGTCGGCCCACGTACTCGGGACGCGGGATCGACGCGGGTACGGTCCGCCGCGGGCTGACGACACCGGGGACCAGTCCAGGGCGCGGCGTGTGTGTGGTCGACATGGGTGGCAGTCTACGGACCGCGGGGCCGACACTGACGGGAGGTCCGCATGGCACCACGGGCGTGCGGCGGCTTCGCGGGCCGACTCGGTGGCCAGGTCGCCTCGTCGGCCGATGACCCTGAGGATCGGGAGGATCTGTGACAGAGAAGCGCGCGACGGGCGAGGAGCCCGCGTTCTACTACGACGTGAAGACCGGAGAGGTCCTCGAGGGCAAGACGATCGGCTGGGAGAACCGGATGGGGCCGTACCCGACGCGTGACGCGGCCGCGCACGCCCTCGAGCTCGCGCGGGCCCGTACACGTGCGTGGGACCGGGAGGACGCGTCCGACTGACGGACCTGGCTCCTCCGACCGCCGGGCCTCGTCACTCGAGGAACGCTCGTCACTCGAGGAACGAGTGCCCCGCGTCCGGGAACGTCCCGGCGCGGACGTCGTCCGCATACGCGCGTGCGGCGTCGCCGAGCGCAGCACCGATCTGCGCGTACTGCTTCGCGAACCTCGGCGACCAGGACCCCATGCCCGCCATGTCGAGCCACACGAGCACCTGACCGTCGCAGTGCGGGCCGGCCCCGATGCCGATCGTGGGGATCTGCAGGATCTCGGTGACCCGCTCGGCGAGAGGAGCCGGAACCATCTCGAGGACGACGGCGATCGCACCGGCCTCCTGGAGCGCCAGCGCGTCCTCGCACAGCTTCTCGGCGGCCGTGTCACCACGACCCTGCACGCGCTTTCCGCCCAGGAGGTTCTCCGACTGCGGGGTGAAACCGAGGTGACCGACCACGGGGATCCCCGCGTCGGTGAGCGCGCGCACCTGGGCCGCGACCCGCGTCCCGCCCTCGAGCTTCACCGCGTGCGCTCCGGCCTCCTTGAGCATCCGGACGCCGGTGGCGAGAGCCTGCGCCGGCGAGGCCTCGTACGACCCGAACGGGAAGTCGGCCACGACCATCGCCCGGTGCGTGGACCGGGCCACCGCTCGGACCGCGGGGATGAGCTCGTCGACCGTCACCGGGATCGTGGTCTCGTGGCCCAGCATCGTGTTGCCGATCGAGTCCCCGATCAGCAGCATGTCGATCCCCGCCTCGTCGAAGATCAGGGCGGTCGGCGCGTCGTACGCCGTGAGCATCGTCAGCTTCTCGCCACGCGCCTTGGC
>DATKTF010000578.1:0-12007 GCA_035531255.1 Cellulomonadaceae bacterium | reverse complement strand
TGGTAGGTGAGGTCCGTGAGGTCGTCGAAGCCGACGACGGTGCGCCAGCGGGTCGGGTCGAACGTCTGGGACACCGGCGTGGGGAGGCTGCTCACACCGTCCACACTAGCCAGCGGGCGCGGCGCCGGTCCGCTCCGCGACCGCTTAGCCTGGGGGCGTGATCGGATCCGGCACCGCCCGCGAGGTCCTCGCCTATGCGATCCCGCTGCGCACGCGGTTCCGGGGCTTGACCGTCCGGGACGGCATGCTCCTCAGCGGGCCGTCCGGCTGGGGTGAGTTCTCGCCGTTCTGGGATTACGACGACGACGAGTCGGCCGCCTGGCTGCGCGCCGCTCTCGAGGCCGCGGACGACGGCTGGCCCGCACCGGTTCGTGGCAGCATCCCGGTCAACGTCACGATCCCCGCGGTCGACGGGGCGGACGCGCACCGACTCGTGGTGGCCTCCGGCGGGTGTCGGACCGCCAAGGTCAAGGTCGCGGAGCGCGGTCAGGACCTCGGCCAGGAGATCGCGAGGCTCGAGGCCGTTCGGGACGCGCTGGGGCCCGACGGGGCGATCCGGATCGACGCGAACGGCGGGTGGGACCTCGAGACGGCGCTCGCGCGGCTCCCGATCCTCGATCGCGCGGCCGGCGGGCTCGAGTACGCCGAGCAGCCGGTCGCGAGCGTCGCCGATCTTGCCGCGCTGCGACGTCGGCTCGAGATCCCGATCGCCGCCGACGAGTCGATCCGCCGTGCCGAGGACCCGCTGGCGGTCGTGCGGGCGGAGGCCGCCGACGTCGTCGTGCTGAAGGTGCAGCCGCTCGGGGGCGTCCGCGCGTGCCTGTCTCTCGCCGAGCAGGTCGGGCTGCCGGTCGTGGTGTCCTCCGCGCTCGAGACCTCGATCGGGCTCGCCGCCGGGGTGGCGCTCGCCGCGGCGCTGCCCACGCTCCCGTACGCCTGCGGGCTGGCCACCGCGCAGCTCTTCACCGCGGACGTCGTCGCCGAGCCGTTGCTGCCGGTGGACGGTGCGATCCCGGTCCGCCGACCCGAGCTCGACGTGGTTCGGGCCGGCGACGTGGCGGCCGCCACCGACCTGAGCGCCCGGTGGGCCGCACGGCTCGATGCCGTCAGGGGCAGGATGAACGCGTGAGCGCCACGTCCCACCCGTCCATGCACGCCGCACGGGTGCTGCTCCAGGAGCTCGCTGCGCACGGGGTGCGGGACGTCGTGCTGTCCCCGGGCTCGCGCAGCGCCCCGTTGGCCCATGCGCTCGCTGCCGCTGCCTCCGACGCGCCGCCACCGGGGGCACCGCACCTGGCGCTCCACGTGCGTGTCGACGAGCGGAGCGCCGGCTTCCTCGCCCTCGGACTCGCGAAGGCCGCGGCGTCGACGGGTGCTCCGCGCGGTGTCGCCGTGGTCACGACGTCGGGGACGGCGGTCGCGAACCTGCACCCGGCCGTCCTCGAGGCGCACCACAGCGGTCTCCCGCTCGTCGTGCTCACCGCCGACCGACCGCACGAGCTACGGGGCACGGGAGCGAACCAGACGACGGACCAGGTCGGGATCTTCGGCGCGGCGACGCGCTACGCGGTGGACGTCCCCGCGCCGTCCGGGCGGGACGGCGAGTCGCGCGACCTGCGCCAGGTCGTCGGGCGCGCGATGACCGACGCGCTCGGCACCCGGACGGGACACCCGGGTCCGGTCCATCTCAACCTGGCGTTCCGCGACCCGCTCGTGCCCGACGACACCCCGTGGCCCACCGGTACCGCGGCCGGCCGACCGGCCGTGTCCTCCCGCCGGGCCGGTCCCGCGGTCGTCCACGTCGACGAGGCCGGTCTCGATCTGAGCCGCGCGGGCGTCGACGAGGCCGGGCTCGAGCTGACGGTCGTCGTCGCCGGCGACGGTGCCGGACCGGTGGCCCGGGCCGTGGCCGAGGCCCGCGGGTGGCCGCTGCTGGCCGAACCGTCGTCGGGCGCTCGAGGTGGCACGCACGCGATCGGTGCGTACCGGCCGTTGCTCGACTCGGCGCTCGGCCGCGCGGTGCGACGCGTCGTCGTCCTCGGCCGGCCGACGCTCTCCCGTCCCGTCCAGCTCCTGCTGGCCCGCGAGGACGTCCAGGTGATCGTCGTCGCTCCTGGCGGGGGGCCGTGGACGGACCCGTCGCGCCGTGCCGCGTTCGTCCTTCCCGAGGTGCCGGAGGCGTGGTGGGGTGCCCGGTCGGACGGCGGCACCGGGACCGGGACAGGGGAGACGTCGACGCAGCGTGGCTGGCTCACCGCCTGGCAGCAGGCGTCGTCGGCCGCAACCGCCGCGGTCGGGCGCGTGCTCGACGAGGCCGAGGCCCGGGACGGCACGCGGTCCGCACCACGGCTCACCGGTCCCGGCGTCGCGCGGGTCGTCGCGCGCGCGACCGGTCCGGACGACGTCCTCGTCGTCGGGTCGAGCAATCCCGTCCGCGACCTCGACCTGGTCGCCGACTGGTCGGCCTCCCCTGTCGTCCTGGCGAACCGTGGCCTCGCGGGTATCGACGGCACGGTGTCGACCGCGGTCGGGGTGGCTCTCGGGCTGCCCGGGCGCCGCGTGCGGGCACTGCTGGGCGACCTGACCTTCCTGCACGACGCCGGAGGCCTGCTGCGCGGGTCGCTCGAACGCGAGCCCGATCTCCAGATCGTCGTCGCGAACGACGACGGCGGGTCCATCTTCGCGACCCTCGAGCACGGTGCCGCCGAGCATGCGGGCAGCTTCGAGCGGGTGTTCGGGACCCCGCACGGCGCCGACCTCGCCGCGCTGTGTGCCGGCTACGGGGTCCGGCACCAGCTCGCGCGTGACGCCGAGGAGCTCGCGGTCGCGCTCGCCGTGCCCGGTCCGGGGATCAGCGTCGTGGAGGTGAAGGTGGATCGTGCGGGTCGCCGTGCCCTCGGTGCGGCGCTCGCGGACGCCGCACGACAGGCGGCCGTCAAGGCGGCAGCAACGGATTTTGCAGCAGGCTCTCAGGAAACTTGAGGTTCTCGCCCAGAGCGATGGAGTCTGATGGAAGCACCAAGGAGGACACCATGACTGAAGAGAACCCGACCGTCGCAGGCCAGCCCGAGCAGCCCCCGGCCCCGCAGATGCACCCGGACGCCGCAGGTCAGCCCGTCGAGCAGCACGCCCACCCCGTCACACAGCCGACTCAGCCGATCCAGCCGCAGATGCCGGTGGCGCAGCCGACCCAGCCGTTCGCGCCGCAGGCGCACGTCGTTCACCCGGCGGCACCGCCGCAGCCGGTGAACCCGTACCAGCAGCACGCCCAGCCGCCGCACAACCCGTTCGCCCTCCCGGGCGGGCAGGCACCGCACGCGCCCGGAAGCTTCGGGCCGTTCGGCGCCCCGCAGGCGGATCCCGGCGCTGCCATGGCCGACTCGGCCCTCGCCGGCGCCGGCGGTGGGGCCCCGCACGCGCCGAAGGGTCCGCGTCAGCGTCCGTTCTGGATGCCGCTGGTCGGCACGGCGGCGGCCGCGGCGCTCGTGGCGAGCCTCGCCACGGCCGGGATCGTCGGGGCGTTCGACCACTCGAGCTCCACGAGCCCCGCGTCGATCGCCTAGATCGGGCAGACGAGCACGCAGACGGTCCCGGTTGCCGGGTCGACGTCGAGCAACCCCGACTGGCAGAAGGTGTCCGCCGCGGTATCGGCCTCGGTCGTGTCGATCAAGGTCACGACGCAGCAGGGCGAGGCCGAGGGCTCGGGGATCGTCCTCGACACCAAGGGCCACATCCTCACCAACAACCACGTCGTCTCCGGCGCGCAGAACAACACGGTCACGGTCACGTTGACGGACGGTCGCATCTTCCCCGCGACGATCGTCGGCACCGACACCACGACCGACCTCGCGGTGATCGTCCTCAAGAACCCGCCGAGCGACCTCTCGCCCGCCGCGCTCGGCGACTCGAGCACCGTCGTCGTCGGTGACCCGGTCATGGCCGTCGGCAACCCGCTCGGCCTGGCGAACACTGCGACCACGGGCATCGTCTCCGCGATCGACCGGCCGGTCTCTGCCTCCGAGGGCGGCAGCTCGCAGGCCGTGGTGACCAACGCGATCCAGATCGACGCGGCGATCAACCCGGGCAACAGCGGTGGTCCGTTGTTCGACGCGCAGGGTCGGGTCATCGGCATCACGTCCTCGATCGCCACGCTCTCGCAGACGAGCAGCCAGTCGGGGTCGATCGGTCTCGGGTTCGCGATCCCGGTGAACCTCGCGAAGAACATCGCCTCGCAGCTCATCGCCACCGGGTCGGCCAAGCACGCCTTCCTCGGGGTCAAGCTCCAGGACGGCACCGCGACCGCTGACGGTGTGACGCGCCAGGGCGCCGTGATCGTGGAGGTGAGCTCCGGATCACCAGCCTCCAACGCAGGTCTCCAGGCCAATGACGTGGTCGTCGCGATCGACGGGAAGGCGGTGGCCGGGGCCGAGTCGCTGACCGGTTACGTCCGGGCGATGTCGGCGGGCCAGCAGGCGACGCTGACGGTCGTCCGCGGCGGGAAGGCGCTCGACGTCACGGTGACCCTCGCCGTTCAGGCCGAGACCGCGGCATCCTCGTCGGGAAGCAGCCAGAGCGGTGGGAGCAGCAACCAGAACGGCAGCACGCAGCAGGGCGGGCAGGGGCTCTTCGACCCGTTCGGCTTCTTCGGTCAGGGCTAGCAGACCCTGACGGTCCACCTCGCGGAGTGAGACCGCCACGCGCGAGGTCAGTGGATCGGGAGCGCAGGTCGTCCCCTGCCGCGCACTCCCGGTCCGGCAGGCCGGCACCCGTCACGGGTGCCGGCCTCTGCCGCGCGGTCGGGCCGGAGCGGGACCGGGCTCGTCTGCGTCGACCTGCGTCGTACCGCGCATCGGGCGGGACCCGGAGGCGTCGGAGGTCAGTCGCTCGCGAGGGCGTGACGCATCGGGACGAGCTTGGCCTCGGACTCGGCGAGCTCGGCCGCGGGGTCCGAGGCGGCGACGATGCCGCACCCGGCGAACAGCCGCAGCGTGTGCGGGTCGGTGGGGTCGACCTCGGCGGACCGGAGTGCGATGCCCCACTCGCCGTCGCCGTCCGCCCCGAACCAGCCGACCGGCCCGGCGTACCGGGCGCGTTCCATTCCCTCGATCTGCAGGATCAGCTCGCGCGCGGCGGCCGTCGGCGTCCCGCAGACCGCCGCGGTGGGGTGCAGCGCCGCGGCCAGGCTCAGGCTCGACGGGGCCGGCTCGCCGGGCCGGCCTGCCGCGAGCACCCCGGTGACGTCCGAGGCGAGGTGCAGGACGTTCGGCAGCGTGAGCACGAACGGCACGTCGGGCACGTTCGTCGAGGAGCAGAACGGCGCAAGCGCGTCGGCGACCGACGTGACGGCGTACTCGTGCTCCTCGAGGTCCTTCGAGGAGTGCGCGAGGATCGCTGCCCGGCCGAGGTCGGCGTCGTCGTCGCCGGTCCGGCGGATCGTTCCCGCGAGGACGCGTGACGTGACAAGACCCTTCTCGGAGCGGACGAGCAGCTCGGGCGTCGCACCGAGCATCCCGTCGACGGAGAAGGTCCAGCACGAGGGGTAGTCGACCGCGAGACGGCCGAGCACCCAGCGCACGTCCACGGGCTCGGCGGCGGTGGCGACGACGTCGCGTGCGAGCACGACCTTGTCGACCGTCCCGGCGCGGATCGCGGACACCCCGCGTGCCACGACCTCCGTCCAGCCGGCCGCGCTCACGGCGCCATCGGTGTAGGTGACCTTGCCGGGCGCCGTCACGGGCTCCCGGTGGTGCACGACCGAGTCGAGCGTCGGGCCGGGGGAGAGGGTCGCACCGCTCTCGATCGTCGTGAGCCAGGCGCGGTCGCCGCGCCGCCCGACGACGACGCGGGGGACGACGAGCACACCGCCGGCGTCGGACGACGCGTCGAACGCGAACGAACCGAAGGCGACGGGTCCGGTGCCGGGAAGGCCGACCTCGTCCCGGACGACCGAGTGCGCGAGCACCTCGTGCCACGCCCGCTCGGCGTCGGCGAACCGATCGACGCCGGCCGTCGTGATCCGCAGCGCCTCTCCCCAGCCGACGAGACCGTCGCCCCGGCGCACCCACGCGAGCGGTGCCTCGTGCGGCACGAGGTCGAGGAGGCCGTCGGCGCCGGTCGGGAGGGTGTCGATCGCCACCGTTCGCACCAGGAGCGGTCGTGGGACGTCGTCACCGGACGACCAGACGGGCTGCGCGTTCATCACGGCCCATCGTAAGACCGCCACGTCCTCGCTCCTGTTCCCCGCCCGCCTCGGCGTACGTCGCGGGCGGCGGGGGCTGAGACAATGCGCGGGTGAGCCGCGCCAGCCTGGAGAAGAAGCCGCACGAGGTCGCGTCGATGTTCGACGGGATCGCCCGGCGGTACGACCTGACCAACGACGTCCTCTCGCTCGGGCAGGACCGTGCGTGGCGACGGGCCACGCTCGACGCGATCGCCGCCGTGCCGGGTGAGCGTGTGCTCGATCTGGCCGCGGGGACCGGCACGTCGAGCGAGCCGTTCGCCGATGCCGGCGTCGAGGTCGTGCCGTGCGACTTCTCCCTCGGCATGCTGCAGGTGGGCAAACGGCGCCGTCCCGACCTGGCGTTCACCGCGGGGGACGCGACCCGGCTCCCGTTCGCCGACGCGTCCTTCGACGCCGTGACGATCTCCTTCGGGCTGCGCAACGTCGTCGACACCGAGGCGGCGCTGGCGGAGATGCTGCGGGTCACCCGACCGGGTGGCCGGCTCGTCGTGTGCGAGTTCTCGACGCCGTCGTGGGCACCGTTCCGCACGGTGTACTCGGGCTACCTGATGCGCGCGCTGCCGTCGATGGCGCGCGCGGTCGCGCGCCAGTCCGACTCGTACGTGTACCTCGCGGAGTCGATCCGGGACTGGCCGGACCAGCAGGCGCTCGGTCGGTTGATCAAGGCGGCGGGCTGGGGTGACGTCGCGTACCGGAACCTCTCGGGTGGCATCGTCGCGCTCCACCGGGGGGTTCGTCCGGAGTGATCCGGTGGGGACCGCCGGCGGCTCCGAAAAGTCACGGCGCGCGGCCGTGTCAAAGTAGGTAAGCCTTCGCAGACATGGTCTGGGGCCCCGGTTAGACTCGCGGGGAGTCTGTACGTGAACGTCTTCACAAGTGAGGCGACACCGTGGTGCGAGCAGGGAACGATGACGCGGACGTCATCGTCGTCGGCGCCGGTCCCGCTGGGTCCGCCGCCGCGTACTACTGCGCGTCCGCGGGCCTGAACGTCCTCCTGCTCGAGAAGGCCGCGTTCCCCCGCGACAAGGTCTGCGGCGACGGGCTGACGCCTCGGGCCGTGAAGGAGCTCGTCGCGATGGGCGTCCCGCTCCGCGAGGAGGACGGCTGGATCCGCAACGCGGGCCTGCGGGTGATCGGCGGCGGCCACCGTCTCGAGCTGCCGTGGCCCGAGCTCTCGAGCTACCCGTCCTTCGGACTCGCCAAGACGCGGATGACCCTGGACCACCTGCTCGCCGAGCACGCGCGGGCCGCCGGGGCCAAGCTGCTCGAGCGCACCAACGTGACGGGACCACTGGTCGACGAGCGCACGGGCCGCGTGGTCGGGGTGACCGCCCGTCCGGTCGACGACGCCGGGCGCCGGGCCGGCGAGGAAGTCACCTACCGTGCCCCGGTGGTCATCGCGGCCGACGGCGTGTCGGCGCGCCTCGCGACCGCTCTCGGCATCGAGAAGCGCCAGGACCGCCCGATGGGCGTCGCCGTGCGCACCTACTTCACGACCCCGCGGCACCAGGACCCCTGGATGGAGAGCCATCTCGAGCTGTGGGACGGTGCACCCGGCCGGTCGAACCTCATGCCCGGCTACGGCTGGATCTTCGCTCTCGGCGACGGCACGGCGAACGTCGGCCTCGGCTCGGTGAGCTCGACGGCCGCGGCCACGAAGATCGACTACAAGTCGCTGTTCGCGACCTGGATGGCCAACGCGCCCGCCGAGTGGGAGTTCACCCCGGAGAACCAGCTCGGACCGGTGCGCGGTGCCGCGCTCCCGATGGGGTTCAACCGGCTGCCGCTGTACGCGCGCGGCCTCATGCTCGTCGGTGACGCCGGCGGCATGGTGAGCCCGTTCAACGGTGAGGGCATCGCCTACGGGATCATGGCCGGTCGGATCGCCGCCCAGGCGGTGGCCCAGGCCGCGGCGCGGGGCACCGCCCAGGCCCGCGAGCGCGCGCTCGCGACGTACCCGCAGATCATGCGGGACGAGCTCGCCGGCTACTACTCGTTGGGACGGACCTTCGTCAAGCTGATCGAGCACCCCCAGGTGATGCGCATCTGCACGCGGTACGGTCTTCCGCGTCCACTCGTCATGCGGTTCACGCTCAAGCTGTTGTCGGACTGCTACGAGCCGCGTGGTGGGGATATGGTCGACCGGGTCATCTCGGGGCTCACCAAGCTGGCCCCGGCATGATCCGACGCGCCGGGCCCGCTCCACGCGACGTCCTCGACCCCTGCACCGCTGCACGACGCACTCCAGCCGCTCTCGGGAGAGCCCACCGATGAACCCTTACGTCCCCCTGCTGGTCCTGATGGGTGTCGCCGCCGTCCTCGCGCTCGGCGGCGTCGGTGCGAGCGCGATCATCGGACCGCGCCGCTACAACCGCGCCAAGCTCGAGGCGTACGAGTGCGGCATCCAGCCCACCCCGCACGCGGTGGGCGGTGGGCGGTTCCCGATCAAGTACTACCTCGTCGCGATGACCTTCATCGTGTTCGACATCGAGGTCGTGTTCCTCTACCCGTGGGCCGTGAGCTTCGCGGACCTGGCCGTGTTCGGCCTGGTCGCGATGATCGGCTTCCTCGTGCTCATCACCGTGCCGTTCGTGTACGAGTGGCGCCGCGGCGGTTTCGAGTGGGACTGACCCCGGTGAGCACCCCTGACCACCTGAACCTGCCGGACCTTCGGGGCACCCGACAGCCGATGAGAGCGGAGCGCTGACATGGGTATCGAAGAAGCCCCCTCGGGGTTCCTGCTGACGAGCGTCGAGTCCCTTGCGGGGTACTTCCGCAAGGGGTCGCTGTGGCCCGTGACCTTCGGGCTCGCCTGCTGCGCGATCGAGATGATGGCGGCGGGCACGTCGCGCTTCGACCTCTCCCGGTTCGGCATGGAGGTCTTCCGCGCCTCACCGCGGCAGGCCGACCTCATGATCGTCGCCGGCCGCGTGAGCCAGAAGATGGCTCCCGTCGTCCGGCAGGTCTACGACCAGATGCCCGAGCCCAAGTGGGTGCTCTCGATGGGCGTCTGCGCGTCCTCCGGCGGGATGTTCAACAACTACGCGATCGTGCAGGGCGTCGACCACATCGTCCCGGTCGACATCTACCTGCCGGGTTGCCCGCCGCGTCCGGAGATGCTGATCAACGCGATCCTCGAGCTCCACGCCCAGATCCAGGCCTCGCCGCTCGGCGTGAACCGCACGGACGCCGCTGCTGCCGCTGAGGCCGCGGCGATCGAGGCCACCCCGACGTCGCACATGAAGGGTCTCCTGCGGTGACCGAGGACATCACGCCCACCCCCGAGGGCACGCCGGGGGACCCGACGACGCCGAGCTCGGAGATCGAGCAGACGCAGCAGCTGCAGGCACCGGCGCGCGGCAGTCGCGAGACGCTCGACCTCGTCGACACGCGCACCGGGATGTTCGGCTCGTCCGGCACGGGCGACACCTCCGGCTACGGCGGTCTCGTGCGCGAGATCGTCGTGGCGGCCCCGAGCGAACGACCGTACGGCGGTTGGTTCGACGAGGTCGTCGACGTCCTCGCCGAGCTCCTCGACGAGCCGTCGGTCGACGGCGCCGCGGCGACCGGGTACGGCACCGCGATCGAGAAGATCGTCGTGGACCGTGGGGAGCTGACGATCTTCGTGGTCCGGGACCACCTCGTCGAGGTCTGCCAGAACCTGCGCGACGACCAGGACCTCCGCTTCGAGATGAGCCTGGGCGTCTCGGGCGTGCACTACCCGCACGAGACCGGCCGCGAGCTGCACGCGGTCTACCACCTGACGTCGATCACCCACGGCCGCCGGCTGCGCCTCGAGGTCGCGGTGCCCGACGCCGACCCGCACATCCCGTCCACGGTCGCGGTGTACCCCACGAACGACTGGCACGAGCGCGAGACCTGGGACTTCTTCGGGATCGTGTTCGACGGGCACCCCGCGCTCGCCCGGATCGAGATGCCGGACGACTGGCCCGGTCACCCGCAGCGCAAGGACTACCCGCTCGGCGGGATCCCGGTCGAGTACAAGGGTGCGACGGTACCGCCGGCGGACCAGAGGAGGTCGTACAACTGATGGCTGCCACCCCACACGCCACGCCAGGCCTCTCCCACGGCGCGACCCAGGACGTCCCCTCGTTCGAGGCGACCGGCGGCGACTGGTCCGAGATCGCCGAGGAGGCCGCTCGCCTCGGCGAGGAGCGCATCGTCGTCAACATGGGCCCGCAGCACCCCTCCACGCACGGTGTGCTCCGCCTCATGCTCGAGATCGACGGCGAGACGGTCACCGAGGCCCGCTGCGGCATCGGTTACCTGCACACCGGCATCGAGAAGAACATGGAGTTCCGCACCTGGACCCAGGGTGTGACCTTCTGCACGCGGATGGACTACCTCGCGCCGATCTTCCAGGAGACGGCGTACTGCCTCGCGGTCGAGAAGCTGCTCGGCATCACCGACGACATACCCGAGCGGGCGTCCGTCATCCGGGTGCTCATGATGGAGCTCAACCGCATCTCGTCTCACCTGGTGTGTCTCGGCACCGGCGGCAACGAGCTCGGCGCGACGACGATCATGATCCTGGCCTTCACGGCCCGCGAGGAGATCCTCAAGGTCTTCGAGATGATCACCGGCCTGCGCATGAACCACGCCTACGTGCGGCCGGGCGGCGTCGCCCAGGACATCCCGCCGGGGGCGCTGGACACGATCCGCGAGACCCTGGTCACGGTGCGCCACTACCTGCGCCAGCTCGAGGACCTCATGCTCGCCAACCCGATCTTCAAGGGGCGCATGGTCGGCGTCGGGCACCTCAACCTGGCGGCCTGCACGGCGCTCGGGATCACCGGTCCGGTGCTCCGCTCGGCGGGCCTCCCGTACGACGTCCGCAAGACGGACCCGTACTGCGGCTACGAGACGTACGACTTCGACATCCCGACCTCGACGGACGCCGACGCCTACAGCCGGGTCGTGCTGCGCGTCGAGGAGTGCTACCAGTCGATGCGGATCGTCGAGCAGGCCACCGACCGTCTGCAGGCGATGGGTCAGCGGGGGAGCAGCCCGGTGATGGTCGCGGACAAGAAGATCGCCTGGCCTGCGCAGCTCGCGATCGGCACCGACGGGATGGGCAACTCCCTCGACCACATCCGCGAGATCATGGGCACCTCGATGGAGGCCCTGATCCACCACTTCAAGCTCGTCACCGAGGGCTTCCGGGTGCCGGCCGGCCAGGCCTGGCAGACCGTCGAGCACCCGCGCGGCGAGCAGGGCGTCCACGTCGTCTCCGACGGCGGGACCAAGCCGTACCGCGTGCACTTCCGTGACCCGTCGTTCAACAACCTGCAGGCCATGTCCCTGATGTGCGAGGGCGGCCAGCTGGCTGACGTCGTCGTCGCCGTGGCCTCGCTCGACCCTGTGCTGGGAGGGGTGGACCGCTGATGTCGACCGAGAGTGCGACCGGCTACGACGAGGCGACCGTCGAGCGCCTGCGCGCCGACGCCGCCGTGATCATCGCCCGCTACCCCGAGCCCCGCTCCGCGCTCCTGCCGCTCCTGCACCTGGTGCAGAGCGAGGACGCGTACGTCAGCCCGGCGGGCATCGAGTTCTGCGCCGACGTGCTGATCCTGAGCAAGGCCGAGGTCTCGGCCGTCGCGACGTTCTACTCGCAGTACAAGCGTCACCCCAACGGCGAGTACACGGTCGGCGTGTGCACCAACACGCTCTGCGCGGTCATGGGCGGCGACGCGATCTACGAGGAGCTCAGCGACCACCTCGGGATCGACCACGACGAGACCACCG
>DATKTF010000577.1:0-11597 GCA_035531255.1 Cellulomonadaceae bacterium | reverse complement strand
ACTCGGCGTCGGTCGTCCTGGCGGCGTTCACCGCAAGGCCGGTGATCGGAGCGACGTAGCCGTCGGCCACGTCGGTGGGCGCCCACCCGGGGTTCACGGCAGCTCCCGAGAACAGGTGGTCGTCGTACGCGAGCCGGACCGTCGTACGACCGGACAGGGTGAGCGCACGGGCAACCTGCTTCGCCAGGTCGGCGAGCCCGGCCCGTCCGTTCACCGCGTCCGGCCGGCCGGGTCCCGCAGCGAGCATCATGTCCCCGCCCGCGACCAGCACGATCTGATCGGCGCCCTCCTGCACGACGCGGGTCTCGAGCGTGCGCGCGTGGTCGAGGCGACCCAGCGCGGCCGTCGCGGTGAGCAGCTTGGTGGTCGACGCGGCCGTCCGCGCGACCCCGGGCTCGACCGATGCCAGGACGGCGCCGGTGAGCTGGTCCGCCACGAGCACGCCGACCGAGCCGCCGGTCCGGGGGTCGTCGACGAGCGCCTGCGCTGCGGCGCTCACCCGCGCGTCGGACGGCACCGGCGCCGAGGCCCGGAGCGGGCCGAGGGGCGCGCTGATCGCCGGCGGAGCCACCGCACCCGGTGCGGTGGGGAACGGCCTGGCCGGTGCGGGTGCCGGCGCGAGGGTGACGAAGCCGGGGACGACGTCGTACGCGTCGGCCGTGACGTAGGCGCCAGCAACCACGGCCATGACCAGGGCCACGAGGCCGAGAGCACGAGAACGCCGCACGGCCACCGTCCTCCCGCGTGCTCGTGCAGGGTGCAGCCCCGCGCCGCCGTCTGCGCGCGCACGCGCCCCGGTGCGTCACACTAGTTCCCAGGAGTCGACGTCCGGCATCACGGCACGGCGACGTTCCTGTGCTGCGAGCGCCTGCGCCCACCCGGCGGGGCCTGACGTGCCTGCGAAGGAGAACTGTGGAGTTCGACGTCACGATCGAGATCCCGAAGGGCCAGCGCAACAAGTACGAGGTGGATCACGCCACCGGGCGGATCCGCCTGGATCGCATGCTCTTCACCTCGACGCGCTACCCGGACGACTACGGCTTCATCGAGGGGACCCTCGGCGAGGACGGCGACCCGCTCGACGCCCTCGTGCTGCTGGAGGAGCCCACGTTCCCCGGCTGCCTGATCCGGTGCCGCGCGCTCGGCATGTTCCGGATGCGCGACGAGATGGGCGGCGACGACAAGGTGCTGTGCGTGCCGACCGGGGACCAGCGTGCGGCCTGGCGGCAGGACATCGACGACGTCTCCGACTTCCACCGCCTGGAGATCCAGCACTTCTTCGAGGTCTACAAGGACCTCGAGCCCGGCAAGTCGGTCGAGGGGGCGCACTGGACCGGCAGGGCCGAGGCGGAGGCCGAGATCGAGCGCTCACGCCAGCGGGCCATCGACGGGGGCTACGGCCCGCACTGAGTGGCGACGACGATGCCGGTGCGGAGGAGCTCCTCCGCACCGGCATCGTTCGTTCGGGGGCGTACCGGGCGCAGACGCGGCAGGGCGCTCGGGGGTGGCTCCCGGCTCAGGGGCGACCCGCGAACGGCATCGTGCCCGACCACCGCATGGTCGTGATCTGGACGTCGAGCCCGGTTCGGGGAGCCTCGAGGATCTGGTTGTTGCCGAGCCACAGCGCGACGTGCGTCACCGAGTCGGGGTTCGTCGCGTCCCAGCCCCAGAAGACGAGGTCTCCGACCCGCAGGTCGCTGTAGCTGATCTTCTTGACCTGGCGGTACTGGTCCATCGTCGTCCGGTTGAGCGAGACTCCCGCGACCCCCCAGGCGCGCATCACGAGGCCGGAGCAGTCGTAGGACCCCGGCCCGGTCGCACCCCAGCCGTACGGGAGCCCGAGCTGGTTCTTGGCCCAGGCGACGGCGGCCTGGCCGGCAGCGGCACTGCCACGGCTGACGCCGGTGCCGAGACCGTACGGGTCCGACGATGATGGCGTCGAGACCGGGGGCGTGGAGACCGGCGGGGTGGACACCGGAGTCGTGGACGCCGGGGGCGTGGAGCCTGGGGGTGTCGACACCGGCGTCGTCGCGGCCGGTGGCTTGCTCGTCGCCGGCGGCGATGTCACGGAAGGCGGTGCGGCGAGGCGTGCTGCCTTGGCGGCGGCATCTGCGCGTGCGGCGCGCTCCGCATCGATCTGGTCCTGCCGCGCCTTCTCGATCGCGACGCTGGTCTGCTGCACGACGGCCAGCTGCGCGATGAGGTTCTGGCGGTCGGCGGCGGCGGTCGCGACCGCGGCCTCGGCGTCTGTCTGCGCCTGCCGGGCGGCGGCGAGCGCCTGCTGGGCGGCGGCGGCGGTCGCGTTCTGGGCGGCGAGCGCCACGTCGGCACGCTGCTTGAGCGTGTCGGCCACGAGCTTGGCCGCCTGGAAGCTCTGCGCAGCGTCGTCGGCCTTGGCACCCAGGCGCTGCAGGGCGGTGGTCCGGGCGACGACCTCCTGGAAGCCGCCTGAGACGAGAACCGCCTCGGCCGTGTCCATCGACCCGCCGTTGCGCGCCGACTGCACGGCGATCCCGACGAGCAGCTTGCGGGCCTTCTCCATCGCCGCGTTGGCCTCGACGAGGTGGGCCGTGGTGTCGGCGGCGGTCTTGGCTGCTGCGTCACGGTTGACCAGCGCCTGCGTGTAGGCCTCACCGGCGATCTGGACCTTCTGCCAGGCGGTGTCGTTCACGGCCGAGACCTCGGCGAGCCGGAGCTCGATCTGCGCGACCTCGCCTGCCTTGGCGGCGACGGCCTGCTGCGCGGTCTGGACGTCCTGGGCCGTGGGGTTGTTCGGGTCGGCGGCGGCGGTCGAGACGGGCGCCAGACCTACGGCGAGCCCGACGGCGACGGCGATGGTCGCGTGGAACGCTCGGGATCGGCCGCTTCCGGTCGTACCTGTCTCGCGTGTCACGTGATCCTCACCGATGTCGACCCTCGCTGCGCTCGCCCGTCGGAGCGGCCTGGGCAGCCGTTCGTCGGGCGAGGACGCCGAGGTGACCTGGACGACCACCTCACCGCGCCTGTCGAACGCTATCCCCCTGAATCACGGAAGTGAACACCTGTCACACCAGCCACACGAGTCACACCGTTGTGAATTCGGGGCAATGCGGGAGCATCCGGACGGACGCAGGGCCACCCGGGCGGCGGACGGGCGCCACGCATGCCCCGTACGGGTCGGCCGTGCCGCCGCGAATCGAGCCCCGCCGCGGAGGCCGCCGCCATCTGGACACTCGTCCCATATGGTGAGACACCTGTTCCGCTGAGGCCACGACACCTCGTACTGTCACCTCATGTCCCGCCGAATGTGTCGCTGACCGCGCACCTTCGGCTGTGCCCTCGTACCGGTGATCTGGCCCCGTTCGACCCCTCTCTCCGCCCCGCCAGGTTCCACCAGTCCCGGCACGACGACCACGTGCGCCACCCACCCACCCCGTGCAGGGGCGGCTGGACCGCCACGTCGGCCACCGTCCCCGCGACCAGAACCGAGAGGCACCCCATGAACAACGCCTGGTCCTTCGAGACCCGACAGATCCACGCCGGCCAGACGCCGGACCCGACCACGGGCGCCCGCGCCCTGCCGATCTACCAGACCACGTCCTTCGTCTTCCCGGACGCCGGCGTCGCCGCCGACCGGTTCGCCCTCAAGGACCTCGGCCCGATCTACACGCGCATCGGCAACCCGACGCAGGAGGTCGTCGAGAACCGCATCGCGAGCCTCGAGGGCGGCGTCGGCGCACTGCTCCTCGCCTCGGGTCAGGCGGCGACCACGTTCGCGATCCTCAACATCGCCGAGGCGGGCGACCACGTCGTCGCGAGCCCGAGCCTGTACGGCGGCACGTACAACCTGCTGCAGTACTCGCTCGCCAAGCTCGGCGTCACGACGACGTTCGTGACCGACCCGCACGACCCGCAGGCCTGGCGCGACGCGGTCCAGCCGAACACCAAGCTGTTCTTCGGCGAGACGATCCCCAACCCGCAGGCCGACATCCTGGACATCGAGACCGTCGCCGGCATCGCGCACGAGGTGGGCGTCCCGCTCGTGGTCGACAACACGGTCGCCACGCCGTACCTGATCCGCCCGATCGAGTTCGGTGCCGACATCGTCGTCCACTCGGCGACCAAGTACCTCGGTGGCCACGGCTCGGCGATCGGCGGCGTGATCGTCGACTCCGGGAACTTCGACTTCGCGCAGGACCCCGCGCGCTTCCCGAACTACAACACACCCGACCCGAGCTACAACGGTCTGGTCTACGCCCGTGACCTCGGGGTCGACGGCATCCTCGGCGCGAACCTCGCGTACATCCTCAAGGCGCGCGTGCAGCTGCTCCGCGACCTCGGCTCCGCGATCTCCCCGTTCAACGCGTTCCTGATCGCCCAGGGCATCGAGACGCTGTCGCTGCGGGTGGAGCGCCACGTCGCGAACGCCGAGACGGTCGCCGCGTGGCTCGAGGCGCGCGAGGACGTCACGACGGTGCACTACGCCGGGCTCACGTCCAGCCCGTGGCACGCCAACGCGCTCAAGTACGCGCCCCGGGGGGCCGGCGCGATCGTCGCCTTCGAGGTCGTCGGCGGTGCCGAGGCCGGACAAGCCTTCGTCTCCGCCCTCGAGCTGCACTCGAACGTCGCCAACATCGGCGACGTCCGGTCGCTCGTGATCCACCCGGCGTCGACGACCCACTCGCAGCTCACCCCGGAGGACCAGCTCAAGTCGGGGATCACCCCGGGGCTCGTGCGCCTCAGCGTCGGCATCGAGAACGTCGCCGACATCCTGGCCGACCTCGAGGCGGGCTTCCGCGCCGCCAAGGGCGCCTGAACCCGCATGCCTCCGCGACCCTCCGACCTGCCTCCTCGCCAGAGGTCGGCACGGCGCGTCCTGCAGTCACCCGCGCCTGCGAGCGCCGCCTGGCACGAAGGAGACCCCGTGGCCGGTCGACGGTTCGCAGACCTCGGCCCCCTCGAGCTCGAGGCCGGCGGACGGCTCCCGCAGGTGCGCGTCGCCTACGAGACGTGGGGCACGCTCAACGCGGCCGGCGACAACGCCGTCCTCGTGCTGCACGCGCTCACCGGCGACGCGCACGTCACGGGTGAGGCAGGGCCCGGCCAGCCCACTCCGGGCTGGTGGTCGTCCCTCGTCGGTCCCGGCGCTCCCCTCGACACCGATCGATGGTTCGTCGTCGCCCCGAACGTGCTCGGCGGTTGTCAGGGCACCACAGGTCCGTCCTCGATCGCCCCCGACGGCGACCCGTGGGGGAGCCGGTTCCCGCACGTGACGGTCCGCGACCAGGTCGCTGCCGAGCTGGCCCTCACCGATCACCTCGGTGTCTCCAGCTGGGCGCTGGTCATCGGCGCCTCGATGGGCGGCCTGCGTGTGCTCGAGTGGGCCGTCTCCGCACCGGACCGGGTCCGCGCGATCGCCCCGATCGCGACGGCCGCTCAGATCTCGGGCGATCAGATCGCGTCGTTCCACACCCAGCTCGCGGCGATCACCGCCGACCCGAACTTCAACGGCGGCGACTACTACGACGCCCCGGACGGTCTCGGACCGCACCTCGGGCTCGGTCTCGCGCGTCAGATCGCCCACGCGACGTACCGCAGCGCGCGCGAGCTCGACGAGCGGTTCGGCCGGATCCCGCAGGGCGCCGAGGACCCGATGACCGGCGGACGCTTCGCGGTGCAGTCCTACCTGGACCACCACGGCGACAAGCTCGCCCGACGGTTCGACGCGAACACCTACGTCGTGCTCACGCGCTCGATGCTCACGCACGACCTCGGTCGCGACCGCGGCGGCGTGGAGGCCGCGCTCGAGACGATCACGGCACGCACGCTCGTCGTCGCGGTCGACTCGGACCGGCTCTTCCCCCCGGCACAGTCGGAGCGGATCGCCCGGGGGATCCGGGGCGCCGGTCCGGTCCGCATGGTGCACTCGGAGTTCGGGCACGACGGCTTCCTCATCGAGGAGGACCAGGTGGGTCCGCTGGTCGCCGACTTCCTGGCACAGGACGCCGCGGGCGGTACGGGCACCGGCACCGGCTCGGGATCGATCGGTTCCTGAGCGCCAGCCGTCCGGGGTTCGTTTGCGATGATGGCGGGATGCCGACGGACCTGAGCACCGCGACCGACGCCCTGCACCGCCAGTGGGACCTGCTGCGGGGCTGGATCGAGGACCTCGACCCCGACGTCGGGGACCGCGACTCCGTCCTCGGCGGCTGGAACGTCGCCGAGCTGATCGCGCACCTCGGTCGGGCCATGGAGGCGCTCGCCGTCGTCGAGGCGGCGCCCGAGGGCACGGTCCCGCTCACGCTCGCGGAGAACCTCGGCACGTACGCGGGCCGAGCGGCGCAGATCAGCGAGGTCACCCGGCAGCTCGCGACCGAGATCGCGCACGACCCGCTGGGCGAGGTCGACAGGCGTGCCGCGCAGGCGTTCCGCCGGATCGACGAGCTCGGCGTCGACCAGGTCGTGCAGGCCAGACGAGGTCCCGTGCGGCTGACCGAGATGGTCGTCTCCCGCGTGATCGAGCTCGTCGTGCACGCGGACGACCTCGCCCGCTCGCTCCCGCACGTCGTGGCCCAGCCGGTCGACCGGGGCGCGCTCGACCTCGTCGCCCAGACGCTGCTCGACATCGTCGTCGCCCGTGGGGGATGGGACCTCGAGGTCGCCGATCCCCGACTGTGGCTGCGGCTGGCAGCCGGGCGCACCCCGTACGAGGTCGACGTCCTCGCGCAGGCGCTGCGCCCCGCCTACACCTCCGACGGCATCCCCGACCTCGGGCGACTCCTCCCGGTGCTGTAGCGGACGGGGCCGGGTCGGCGGGGCGTGCCGCGGTGGCGCGGACGGTGGCGCCGGTCACCGCAAGGCCGACCGGCCGGCAGGTCGACGGCATAGGTTGATCGCATGCTCGCCGCGTATGCCGCTCGGTTCGACCCGCAGGACCCTCGGAACGGACTCGAGGTCGGCGACCTGCCGGCTCCCGAGCCACCCGTCGGCTGGTCGATCGTCGACGTCCGCGCGGCGGCGCTGAACCACCACGACCTCTGGTCGCTGCGCGGCGTGGGGCTGCGCGCGGACCAGCTCCCGATGATCCTGGGCACCGACGCCGCGGGAGTCACGGCAGACGGTCGTGAGGTCGTGGTGCACGCGGTCATCGGGGCGACGGGCCACGGGGTCGGTCCGACGGAGGGTCGCACGATCCTCTCGGAACGGTATCCGGGCACGCTCGCCGAGCAGGTCGCGGTACCCACCTGGAACCTGGTCGACAAGCCGTCGGGACTGACGTTCTCCGAAGCGGCGTGCGTACCGACCGCGTGGCTGACGGCGTACCGGATGCTCTTCACGAGCGCCCACGTCTCCCCCGGCGACAGCGTCCTCGTGCAGGGGGTCGGTGGCGGGGTCGCCTCGGCGGCCATCGCCCTCGCCGCGGCCACGGGCATCGAGGTGTTCGCCACCAGCCGGGACGCGACCAAGCGCGACCGGGCGATCGCCCTCGGTGCGACCCTCGCGGTCGAGCCGGGCGCCCATCTCCCGCGGCGCGTCGACGCGGTGATCGAGACCGTCGGCGCGGCGACGTGGTCGCACTCGGTCCGGTCGCTCCGTCCCGGCGGCACGATCGTGGTGGCCGGGGCCACCTCCGGCGACGCGAGCCCGGCGGAGCTCCAGCGGATCTTCTTCCTCGAGCTCTCCGTCGTGGGCGCCACCATGGGCACCAAGGACGACCTCCAGGGCGTCCTCGCCCTGATGATGCGCACGGGTCTGCGCCCCCTGATCGACACCGAGCTGCCGCTCGCGGGCGCGGCTCGGGGGATCGCCCGGCTGGCCTCCGGCCAGCAGCTCGGCAAGATCGTGCTGCACCCGTGACGCCCGGGACGAAGGAACCCGCGACGGCTCGCGAGTGGGTCGAGGACGTCCTCGGTCCCGACTTCCACGCACTGACGCTCACGCTCGATCCCGACGACGAGGGCGACGTCGTCGCCACGCTCGTGCGGTACTCGCCCCCGGTGCCCGAGCCGCAGCGCGCCACGCTCGTGGTCCTGTACGTGCACGGGTGGTCCGACTACTTCTTCCAGACCGGCACCGCCACGTACTGGCACAGCCACGGTGTCGCCTTCTACGCGCTCGACCTGCGGAAGTACGGCAGGAGCCTGCGCCCGCACCAGACCCCGGGCTACGTGGAGGACCTGCGCACCTACGACGAGGAGCTCGACGCCGCTCTCGCCGTGATCCGCGCGGAGCACGGCGTCCGATCCCGGGTGATGCTCATGGGGCACTCCACGGGCGGCCTGGTCCTGGCGCTGTGGGCGGACCGCCACCCGGGCGAGGCCTCGGGCCTGATCCTCAACAGCCCGTGGCTCGAGCTGCAGGGATCGGCCGTCGCGAGGCACATCAGTGCGCCGGCGGTCCGACAGCTCGCGCGGTACCAGCCGCGCGCCCCGATGCCGAACATCGATCCCGGGTTCAATGCGAGGACGGTGCGCACCGCGGAGGGCGGCGAGTGGGACTACGAGCGGAGATGGCGCCCGACACCGTCGTTCCCGGTCCGCGCCGGATGGCTCCGCGCGATCCTCGACGGCCACGCGCAGGTCGCACGCGGTCTGCACGTCAGCTCGCCGGTGCTCGTCCTCGCGTCCGCCCGCACGATCATCAGCCCACGATGGCACGAGGACATGCGCCAGTCCGACATCGTCCTCGACGTCGAGCTCATCGTGCGACGCGCGGTGCAGCTCGGTCCGGTCGTGACCGTCGTCCGGATCGCGGGAGGGCTCCACGACCTCTCGCTCTCGCGCGAGCCGGCGCGCGAGCGGTACTTCATGGAGATCAGCAGGTGGACCGCCGCGTACGGCTGGGAGTGAGCGGTCAGACCGCGGCGGCGGCCTCGGCGAGGGTCGGGCCGCGCTCGCCGACCCGCCACGTGCTCCAGCCGTCGACGTCGCGCTCGACGCCGATCGCGGCACGCGCGGCAGCGTCGGGGTCGAGGTAGATCTTCCCGTCCGCGAGCTGCAGCGTACCGTCGGAGCGGAGCTGCGCCTCGAACCTCTCGCCACGCCGCTCCCGGACCCAGACGAGCGTCGCGCCGCCGAGCTCGCGCGCGACGGCGCTCAGCGGGGAACCCGGAGCGCTCGTGCGGGGGGCGCGGTCCCGCGTGACGCTCCGGTCGTCGCCCGGCCGGTCACGGTGCGCACCGGCGGATCCGAGCCGCTCGGCCGTCGGCACCCGGACCGGACCCTCGTCCGGCACCGGCGGACGCGGCAGGGTCGCCGGGGCGAGCGGCGACACGCTCGCCTCGGCCGCGCGTGGGACCTGCGCCGCGGGCACCAGCGGGTTCTGGCCGGTGACGACGAGGTGCTGGCCGGTCGGTACGCCGGATCCCTGGTAGTCACCGAGGTACGGTCCGGTCGAGATGATGTCGGGTCGGGGTCGCGGGAGCCGGCGCTCGCGCGCACCGGCACGCGAGGGGTCGTACGCGATCGCGTCGGCGAACGCGTCGCCAGGACCGACCCAGTGCGACGCGGGCTCCGTCGGGCGCCGCAGCAGCGCCGGCGCACCGAGGGGAGAGACGTCGAGCAGGCGACGCCCGTCGTGCCCGCGGACGACACCGACGACGAGGACCTCGACCTGCCGTCCTGACTGGCGGAGGAACTCGACAGCGTCCTGCACGCTCTCGGCGACCTCGGCGCAGAACACGACCACCCGTGCCCCGGACGACCGGCTCGGAGCGTTCCGCACGGCGATCGGCAGCGACTCGCGGAACGCGACGAGGTCGTCGGCGAACGCGTGGGCGCCCCCGACGTACGCCCGCGCCAGGTCGTCGGTGCTGAGACGCGACGTCGCGCCCGCGTGCTGCAGCGCGCGCACGAGTGCGTCACCGTCGAGCACCCGCACGACCTCGGCGACGACGGGCTGGCCGTGCGCGTCGAGGGCGAGCACCTGCGGCTCGCCCGGCGCACCGTGACTTCGCACGACCGGGAACACGTGCTCGTTGAGCAGTGCGCTCAGGTGGTCGCCGACGAGCGCCTGGGTCTCCGCCTCGAACGCTCCGGCAGCCGGCTGCATCGGCTGGACGAGGACGGGGCGTCCCGCGTCGAGCTCGAAGATGGGCATCGTCTCTCCTGTGTCGTCACCGTCGTCACGGCCGTCGGTGTCGTCAGTGTCGTCACGGCGGTCCGAGTCGTCACGGCCGTCGACGCCCCGCGACCAGCGCGCGGCGACCGGCGGTGCCCCACCGCCTCGCTGCGCCCCGGGACACTGTGCCACGGTCCGCTGAGGATTCCCAGAGACCTGGCCGCCGTGCCACGAACGAGCGCGGGCCACCTGGGTGAACGGCCGCAGATCGGCGCAGGGCGGGACGTCAGGCGGGACGTCAGGCCGGGCGCGTGGCCGGGCTCACCGCTCGGCGAGTCGCGCCTCGAGGCGCTCGACCTTGCCGGTGAGCTCGCCCTGGTGCCCGGGGCGGATGTCCGCCTTGAGCACCAGGCTGACCCGCGTGCCATGCCGCCCGACGGCGTCGGTCGCCCGCTTGACGACGTCCATGCACTCGTCCCACGACCCCTCGATCGTGGTGAACATGGCGTCGGTGTGGTTCGGCAGGCCGGACTCGCGTACCACGCGGACGGCGTCGGCGACGGCCTCGGTCACGGAGTCGCCGATGCCCGAGGGCGCGACGGAGAAGGCGATCAGCATGGGCACGATCCTGTCACGCCGAAGCGCGTCACCTCGCGACCCCGCGCGGGCCTTCGTCGACCCGGCGCGGCAGGTGGGACGCGAGGAGCTCGGCGAGGTGCACCCCGTGCACGCCGGCGAGCTGCTCGGCCTGGGTGCGGCACGAGAACCCGTCGGCGAGGTACACGTCGCCCGGTGCCGTCGAGCGCAGCGCCGGCAGCAGCGCGTGCTCGGCCACCGCGACCGAGACGTCGTAGTGCCCCTTCTCCATGCCGAAGTTCCCCGCCAGACCGCAGCACCCCGCGAGAGTGGAGAACGTCGCCCCGGCCATCCGCAGCAGGGCCTGGTCGGGCGTGAACCCCATGACCGCGTGCTGGTGGCAGTGCGGCTGCACGACCGCCGTGACGTCGCTGAGGTCCGGTGGCGTCCAGTCGACCGGTCCGACGGGCGCGGGCGCGGTGAGGAGCTCGGCGAGGGTGCGGGTCGCGTCGGCCACGGCAACGGCCCGGGGGTCCTCGGGGAACAGGTCGAGCAGGTCCGATCGCAGCACCGCGGTGCACGACGGCTCGAGACCGACGATCGGGATCCCGTTCACGGCGAACGGACCGAGGACCTCGAGCAGGTGCGTGAGCCGGTGCCGGGCACCGTCGAGCTGCCCGGTCGTGATCCAGGTCAGGCCGCAGCACGCCTGCTCGTCCGGCACGAGGACCTCGTACCCGGCGTCCCGGAGCACCGCGACCGCGGCCTGCGGGACCGACGGCGCGAGGGAGTCGCTGAACGAGTCGGTCCACAGCAGGACGCGGGGACGCGCGCCCGTCCTCGCACCGGCGGTACGGCGGGCGCGTGCGGCCCGTCAGCCATTACGTGCTCGGGTGGCTCCCGCGGTGGATCCGCCTCGTCACGAGCGTGCCGGGGCTCGCGCGGGTGGCCAACGCCGCGCTGCGCGTCCGACCGCTCGCGCG
>DATKTF010000576.1:0-2118 GCA_035531255.1 Cellulomonadaceae bacterium | reverse complement strand
TCACGATCGCCGGGATGGGAGCGGACGTCGTGGTCTCCTCGGCCCTGACCGGTGGCGCGGAGGTCGCCCGGGTCGACCCGCGCACCGGTCGTGCCGCGTGGACGGTCGACGTGACGAGTCCGACCGTCGTCGGCGCCGAGGTGCAGGCGCCGACCGTCCAGGTGTTCGGGGACCAGGTGGTTGTGGACTCCGGTGCGCAGGTGTGGGACCTCTCGGGCGCGGGGGTGGTCGTCGGTCACTGGAGCGGTCTGCCGACCAGCACGACGTGGTCGATCTGGCGCACCACCGGTGGACACCTTCTGCGTGCGACGTTCGCGCCCTTCGGCGGTGACGTCACCGTGACCGATCTCGCCACCGGTGTCCGGGTCGTGACGACCGGCACGGTGCGCGACCTGGTCGGGGTCGACGACGGGTCGGCTCCGGGCCTCCTGCTCGTCGGCGGTGCGCGTCTCACGGCATGGGACCTCGCCACGGGCGTCGAACGGTGGCACGTCGACGGTGCGGCCGACTCGGTCGTGGTGCTCGGGGGCACCGTGTACTCGGTGAGCTCGGGTGCGCTTCGCGCCCAGGACGCCGAGACCGGCGCGGTCCGATGGACGAGTCGCAACCACTACGGCCCGGCGCCCTCTCTCGAGACCGACGGGCAGTCGTTGTACGTCGCCACGCTCGACCCGACGTTCGTGAGCTCGACCCTGCGCGCCGTGAGCACGTCGGACGGCTCGATCATCTGGACGAGCCCGCTGACCGGCGCGTCGGTGTCGCTGCTGGAGCTCGGCGGTCGACTGTTCACGACGACGCCGGGCGGGCGACTGACCGCGCTGGGCTGACCGCGCTCGGCCGAGTCGGCAGACTTGACCCCGTCAACCCGATGAACCCGCGCGGACCTGCAGCGGCAGGGTCGCGATGATCGGATGGTCCTTGGCGATCAGGCCCGTCGTCGCGGCGCCGCCCGGGGAGCCGAGGTCGTCGAAGAACTCGACGTTCGCGCGGTAGTACTCGCACCACTGCTCCGGGACGTCGTCCTCGTAGTAGATCGCCTCGACCGGGCACACCGGCTCGCACGCCCCGCAGTCCACGCACTCGTCCGGGTGGATGTACAAGGACCGCTGCCCCTCGTAGATGCAGTCCACGGGGCACTCTTCGATGCACGCCTTGTCCTTGACGTCCACGCACGGCTGAGCGATCACATAGGTCACGACGGGTTCCTCTCGGGGGTCGGCCCCGGGCCGGCAGCGCCCGGGGCAGGGACGGGTGGGTGCGACGGGGGGTTCTGATGCGCCCATGCCGGTGCGAGGCGGACGACGTCGCCGATCACGGTCACGGCCGGCGACCGCACACCCACCTCGGTGGCCCTCGCCGCGATCGAGGCGAGCGTGCCGGTCGTGACGCGTTGGCCGGGGCCGTAGCCGTCCTCGACGACCGCGACCGGGGTGTCGGGCGACCAGCCGTCGGCCATCAGGACGCGGCAGGTCGCGCCGAGGCGACCCACGCCCATGAGCAGCACGATCGTGTGCTGCTCGGTGGGAGGGAGCGCGTGCAGGTCCTCGTGACCGGTGATCACGCTGAAGCCGCGCGACAGCCCTCGATGGGTCACCGGGATCCCGGCGGCGGCAGGCACCGAGACCGCGCTCGTGACGCCCGCGACGACCTCGACGGGGATCCCGGCGGCCCGGAGGACGGCGGCCTCCTCGGATCCGCGACCGAAGACGTACGGATCGCCACCCTTGAGTCGTACAACCTGTCGACCGGCGAGGGCGTGTGCGACGAGCAGCGCGTTGATGTCGTCCTGCGGGACGGCGTGGTGGCCGGGCGCCTTGCCGACGTCGATCACGAGCACGTCGGGGTCGAGCTCGGCGAGCACGGCGCGCGGCGCGAGCCGGTCGACCACGACGACGTCGGCCTCGCCCAGGAGAGCACGCCCTCTGAGCGTGAGGAGCCCCACGTCGCCGGGACCGCCGCCGACCAGTGCGACCGAGCCGGGGCCGGGTCGGTGCCGCCGGACCGGGAGCCGTCCGGACCGGAGCGCCGTCGCGATGCCGTCGCGAAGACGCGCCGCGCGGCGCGGGTCGCCGCCCGCGTTGACCGCCACCAGGACGTCGCCGGCCCGGGCGACCGCGG
>DATKTF010000575.1:0-4850 GCA_035531255.1 Cellulomonadaceae bacterium | reverse complement strand
CACGTGGAATGACCGCAAAGTGCTGGTTGAGGTGAAGTCCGCCTCCGGCAATCCGAAGGAGACGCTCGCTGAGGCCCCAATGCGGCACCTCACGACGTGGCCGAGCCTTCGCCCGGGCATCGCGGTTTCGGGAGTGGCGCTGATCCTCAACCACCAGCACAAGACCCACCCGCTGGACCGGTCGCCATCGCCATACTCGCGACCCGAGTTCGTCAACGCCCTGCAATTCCCGGTGATCTCGACGACCCAGCTCTTCGAGTGGTGGCGTCACGACGAGCTCGACGCGATCCGCGAGGCGATCTTCGGCGGCTGATCGACAACGCCGCAAGTACGCCGCCCGTGGGCACCGCCCCACATCTGTAGGTCATGAGCACACAGACAATCAGCCAGAAGCCCGCCGCCCGCACCGTCCCTGTCGTGGGGGTGGGCGCCACCCAGTTGTACCCGCAGGACTCGTACCCGATGCGGATCGTGCAGGTCTCCGAGACGGCGCACGCCATCTGGGTGCTGCCCGTCCGGTCGGTCAACGCCAGCACCGGCTACACCCCGGCTGGCTCCTGCAACGACTTCCCCGTCTGGGACCACACGTACACCGACGCCGAGCTGGACGCGCTCACCGAGTCCCACGTGACGCCGTTGAAGGCGACCCGCCGCACGGACGGCACCTACCGCATCGTCGGCGGCCAGACCCAGATCGGCATCGGGCACGCCCGGTACCACCGCAACTTCGCCGACTGACGGGCACTTCACTTCCCTCTTACTGGCGATTCACTTGCGTCGCCGATCGTCGCCGGTTTCGGGCTGGCTGCCGCGGCGACGTTGTGCCGGTCGCTCGTCGGGCAGGCGATACGGATCAACCTGGTCGCGTTCTCCACCCGACCGCGGTACTCCAGTTCATCATTGCGACTCTTCGGAACTTGGCGTGGTTGGGACGGAGTTGGCGGATACCAGAGTCAGCCAGCAAGTTGCGGAGCGGACGAGGGGGCGTTCGGCGTCGTCCGGGTGTCGCCGCCGTCGCAGCAGGGGGCGCGTCGGCCCACCTCAGCGGTGGAGGATCATCGCGGAGCGGCCACGTCGCGGCCGGGCCGCGCGGTCACTCCTCCTCGCCTGACGCGCTGCTGGGCGCCGCTGACGCGCTCCGCCGGGAGAGCAGCGTCACCAACACGACGATCACCAATGTGAACATCAGGCTGACGAGGCCGTCGCCAAGGCTCAAGCCGCCGACGGTGGACGGCTTGCCGGTCCAGTCCGCGACCGAGGCGCCCAGCGGTCGGGTCAGGACGTAGGCGACCCAGAAGCTCGCGATCGGACCCCATTGCCACCAGCGGTAGCCCGCGGCCGGCACGCAGATCGCGAGTGCGAAGACGACGACCGAGCCGGCGTAGCCCGCGTGCCAGGTGATCGCGGACAGGTCGCCGACGGCGGTCCCGGTTGCGAAGGTTGCGGCGACGGCCGCCCAGTAGAACAGCTCGCGACGCCACGTCGTGACCGCGTGGACCGAGAGCGTGCCCTCCACGCGCCACCAGGTCCAGAACACCGCGGCGAGGATCAGCGCGTACACCCGATGCTCGAGTAGAGGTAGGGCACCGTGAGCACGACGTGGACCACGTCGGCTGCCATGGTCCCGAAGATGCCGACCATGACCACCGCGAACCAGTAGCTCCACGGGTGGTACCGGCCGCGGCTGAGCTGGAGGCCCAGCGCGATCACGAACACGACAAACGCTCCCAGGACCGCGATCACCGGGTTCACGGCGAACACGAGGTAATCGGACGTCGACTCACCCAACGCCGTCGACAGCCCCCTGATCACCCAGAACGTCGCGGTGACCTCCGCGACGCGAACCGCGGTCGACGACCTCGCGGGCACCAGGCGCAGGGTCGAGGGCACCCGCGCATCTTGGGATGTCCACCCGGACGAATCCTGTGAGGTCCCCCGCCGTCCGTCTCGCCCACCAGGCACGGCCCGCCCTCGCACTCGCGACCTACGGCGGCAGCTGTGGCTGCGCGGGGTGCTGATGCGGCACGGGTCTTCTCCGAGCGCCGACGGACACGCGCTCGCGTCGCCCGGCGTCCGCCGGCGAGCGTTTGACGTGGGTCCGTGCAGAGGTCAGTCGCAGTCATGGACGGCGTTCGGTGCACCTCTACAAGCGCCACACCAGGCGTTGGTGCCATCGACGCCATGCGGGCGCGACGAGGGTGGCGTCCCGTGGGGTGGTGTGGTTCTCGGTCCTGTTCGTCGTGGTGACCGAATGACCCTTCGACCGGTCTCTTTGCCACGTCAGGGCCGCCGGGGACGGGTGGTTCGCGCGGGTTGCCCCAGCCGTCTGTCATGACCCGGCCGCTGTCTCGACGCCGGCGGGACGCCACAAGTGATTCGGGGCGTCCGCGCTGGGAACGGGGAGCAGCAGGATCGGGGTGTTGGATTGTGCGACAGCGCTTCGGACGGTGCGGGCCCTCCCGGGAGACAGGTTCTGGCCCCAGCCGAGGGCGATCAGGTCGGCCTGCTCGGTCGCGGCAACGTCCAGGATGCTCGGGCCGGGGCTGCCGGTGCGCAGTTCTAGGCGCGCGTCGGGGTGGTTGCAGTAGCGAGCAAGGAACTCCTCGTCCCAGCTTTTGCGGGCGTGCACGGACTGGTCCCAGAACTTGGGAACCGTTGTCTTGTCGAAGACGTGCAGCACGACGATGTCGGCTCCCGAGCCGGCGAACAGTTTGACGGTCTCCGCGACGGTTTCCGCGGACTCGATGGTGCCGTCCAACGGCACGAGCATGCGGCAGATCTGCTCAGGTGCGGTCGCGCGTGGGTCGACTGGCACGAGCACGATCGGTTTCGGGCACTGTCGGATCACGTCGATGACGAGGCGGGAGGCGTTGCCTGGGTAGTAGGGCAGCACGGCCATGCGCACGGTCGGATCCTCAACGGCGAGGAGCACCGCGGCGCGGGCGCTGGCGGCCTCTGGTGGCAGCCGGTGTTGCTCCGCGGTGAGACGGAGCGTTCTCGCGATCGCCGTCGTGACGGCGCTCAGGGCGTCTGCGTCTTCCGGGATGCTGGTGAAGGCGAGTATGTGTGGCATCAGGAGTGCACCTTCCATCCGGTCTCGGTGTTGACCAGCGATACGTGGCGCGTCACCCGGATGGGTTCGCACGCGGGCGTGCGGATCGGCAACGGGCCGCTCACGGTGACGCGTGTCGAGTCGGCAGTCATGGAGAGCTCGACGTGGCGGTCGAGGCAGCGGAACCGTAGGCGCAGACTGCCCCACCGGGCGGGAAGGTGGGGGTCCAGGGACAGCGCACCGCCGTCCACGCGGGCGCCGGCGAAGCCGAAGAGCAGTGCCTGCCAGACTCCGCCGAGGGTGGCCAGGTGCAGTCCCGATCCGGTCATGCCGGTCAGGTCGTCGAGGTCGAGCCGTGATGCGATGTCGAACAGTGCGAGTGCGTCGTCGGGGCGCCCGGCGCGCGCGAGCAGCGAGGCGGTGATCGCTGGCGACAACGATGACCCGTGCGCTGTGCGTGGCAGGTAGAAGTCGAGGTCGCTGGCCAGCGAGCCTGGTGGCATGTCGCCCGGTATCAGGTGATGGGCCATGAGGACGTCAGGCTGCTTGATGATCTGCGTCGCCGCGGTACGAGCAGGTCCCAGCAGGAGGTCCGCGGCGAGTGGCGGAGCACCGACATCGGCGACCAGGAGCGGCTCGAGCTGGTCGTAACCCGCGAACTGTTCGTGGCGATGGGTGGCTGGTTCGTAGCCGTCGATGAGAGCGTCGGCGAGCAGGAGCCAACGGGCGGCCTCATCGGGCGAGGATGTCATGGCTGCTGCTCGACGCAGGTTCCAGCGCGCGAGCATGTTGGTGTAGGCGTTGTCATCGACCTCCTCGTGGTACTCGTCAGGGCCGATCACGTGGCGGATGTGTGCGCGCCCGCTTGCGTCGGTCCAGGTGCGCGACGCCCAGTACCGGGCGGCGTCGGTCACCAGGGCGCGCCCGGGACCGGTCAGGAACGCGTGGTCACCGGTCCAGTCCGCGTAGTGGCACGCCGCCCAGGCGACGTCCGCGACGATGTGCTCTTCGAGCTGGCCGGTCTTGATGGGCACCCGGCGGCCGTTGGCGCGCCCTGACACGGGTGTGACGTCGTATCCGTCGGCTGCGGACTCCCACGGGAACCGTGCGCCGTCCAGCCCGCGCAGCCTGGCGGACGTGCGCGCCTGCGGCAACCGGCGTAGGCGGTATTCAAGCATCGCGCGCGCGGCCGGCGGGGTCATGCTCGCCATGGCCGGCATGACGAACACGTCGGCGTCCCAGAAGACGTGGCCGGCGTAGCCCGGCCCGGTGAGCCCGCGCGCGCCCACCGCGGCCTCACCTTGTGCGGCGACGTTGTTCCACAGGTGGAACAGGGCGAACCGCGCCGCCAACTGGGCTCCGGGGTCGTCGGGGATCCACACGCACGCGTCGTCCCACCGCTGCGCCCACGTCGTCCGGTGCTCCGCAAGGAGCCGTTCGAACCCCAATCCCTCAACGCGATCAAGCAGTGCGGCAGCCCGGCTCACATGCGGGGGCCGACGCGGATCGATCGCGTATGCGGCGACCCGCTCGATCGTGCGCAGGCCGCCGTCGCGCCCGGCCACCTGGCCGATGACCATGGCGATGCCGCCGCTGTCACTGCTCGTTCGAGCCCAGGGACGGCCATCCGTCAGACCAGAGGCCGTGACCCGGTCAGAGGACGGGCCCGGCAGGCGATCAGGACAGACCCGCCCGGTGGGACCTTCCACACGCTGCGCCACAACACCTCGGTGACCGGCGCCGACGAACCGCATCGTCAGGACGCCGTCGCCTCCCCCGGCCCCCTCGCGCACGAGCA
>DATKTF010000574.1:0-8339 GCA_035531255.1 Cellulomonadaceae bacterium | reverse complement strand
CACGGCGGAGAGGAGATCCGTGGCGTCGAGTGTCGGAGTGACCCCTGCGCCCGGCGAGTCGGGCGTCATCGTGATCGTGCCCCCGAGGGACCCGACGGCCACGCGCTTGTTCGCCAATGTTTCCTCCTTGTTACGGCTGGTCCGGCATCTTGCACAATCGATTCTATAGGACGTAACTTAGGCGAGCCTACCCGCCCCTCACAACAGAGCAGGAGCCCTGATGACTGCCACACAGGTCACAGAGAAGGAGTCGGCGCGAGCCGGCCACGCCCGCCTCACCCGAGCCGTAGCCCTGACGAGCTTCGTCATCGTCGCGCTCTCCTACGTCGTGAACGCCATGGACCGCCAGGTCTTCCCCGTGCTCCTGCCCCAGATCCGCACCCATCTCGGGTTCACCCTCGCGCAGGGCGGCCTTGTCGCGACGATCTTCACCCTGGGCATCGGTGTCGCCGGTGTCCCGACGGGCTTCCTGCTCGACCGCTGGTCGCGGAAGTCCGTCATCTTGTTGGGGATCGCGGTCTACTCGGTCTTCACCCTCCTGACCGCGGTGGCCACCGGCTTCTTCGACATGTCGCTGTTCCGCGCCATCACGGGCGTCGGCGAGGCCATGCAGAACGCGGCGCTCTTCTCGGCGGTGGGGGCCTACTTCTTCGCCAACCGCGCCCTCGCCATCGGCGGCCTGAATTTCGCCTACGGTCTCGGCGGTTTTCTGGGGCCGCTGCTCGGAGCGAAGTTCGCCATCCGTTACGGCCACTGGCAGGCGCCGTTCTACGTCTACGGCATCCTGGGTCTCGTCTTCGTCGCCGTCATCTGGATCGTCATCCGCAAGCGCTTCACCGAGCAGGTGGAGGGGACCGCCGAATCGCAACGTAGCCTGACCTTCGACCACGTGCCAACGCGACTGTTCAATCGCAATGTCGTCTTCCTCGCGATCGCGGCGGCTGTCGTGGGACTGGCGATGTACGGGTTCATCGGGCTCTACCCGACGTTCTTGCAGACGAAGCTCGGGTTCGACCTGTCCACGGCGGGCACGGCGGCGAGCATGTTCGGACTCGGCGCCATGGTCGGTCTGCCTGCCGGGTATCTCAGCGACAAGGTCAACCAGCGCTGGGTGCTCATCGCGGCCCTTCTGGTCGGCTCAGGCGTCGGCTACCTCCTGTTCAACGGCCCGATCACCGTCGGCTGGCAGTTCGTGCTGGCATTCGCTGAGGGCGCCATTGCGAGTGGATTCTGCTTCGTCGGAATCTACGCGGCGCTGCAGCGGTCGGTGCGGCCGAACATGATCGGTCGAGCATCCGGCATCTTCGTCACCGCCTTCTACATCCCGGCCTCCGTGGCCGGGTATCTCTTCTCCGATCTGGTCGGGTCGGTCGGATGGGGCGGCGCCGGGCTCTGGCAGCTGACCATCCTCCCCGTGATCGGCGTGGTCGCCATGCTCTTCGTCAACACGCGGAAGCTGTCGAACGCGCTGGTGACCAGCGAGCACTGACCCTGATCTCCAGCACCGACCCCTCACGACGCGAAAGGCTCGCATGGCACAGGCACGCAGATCCGGACCCCGCAGGTGGCACGAGCAGCGGTGGGTGATCGACTCCGTGCTCCGCACGGACGGTCTCGAATGGGACCAGCCACGGGTTGCCTACACGCTCCGCCCCATGGGCGTGGACGCGAACCCCGATTTCGCGGTGGCTCGCGCGACCATCACGAAGTTCGCCGACATCACGCCGGTGTTCACAGGCCTCGGAGCGCGTCGGGCCGGCCTGGCTCGTGAGGCCGAGGCGGACGGCCGTCTCGTCACGGCTCGCGAGCACTACTTCCACGCGGCCCTCCTCTACTCGACCGCGGAGTGGCCGATGTGGGAGGACAGCGATGCTCTGGTCGCGCTCGACGACCTCAAGAACGAGTGCTACGCCTCGTACGCGCGTCTCGCCGACCACCACGTCGAGCGGGTCGAGATCCCGTTCGGCGACTCCTATATCCCCGCGTGGTACCACCTGCCGCCCGGCTTTGCCGGAGGCGCGATCCCGACGGTCATCGCATGCGGAGGCATGGATGCTGCGAAGGAACTGAACGTCAACCTGTACGGCGACAAGCTGTTGCAGCGTGGCTTCGGCGTGCTGACCTTCGACGGGCCCGGGCAGGGCGAGGCGCCGATTCGTGGCGTCAAGTTCACACTCACTGCCTGGGTCGAGGCCGGGGAGGTCATCATGCGCTGGTGCCGTGAACGTGCCGAGGTCGACAACGACCGGATCGTCGGCTTCGGCCTGTCGTTCGGCTCCTACTGGATGACCCAAATCGCGGCGACACAGCCCGCGCTCAAAGGTGCTGCGGTCGGACTCGTCTGCCACGAACCCGGTGGCCACATGATCTTCGAGATGGCGTCACCGAGCTTCAAGGCGCGCTACATGTGGATGTCCGGACTCGAGTACGACGAGGAAGCCTTCGACGCGATGGCCGAGCAGCTCGACCTGCGTTCAGCGGTCGACACCATGGCGATCCCGTGGCTCGTGGTCGCTGGCGACGAAGACGAGCTGTCGCCCATGGAGCACACCTGGGACCTGGCCCGCCGGAGTCCCGCGCCGTCGCCGCTCCTGGTCTACCAGCAGGGCCGCCACGCGCTCTCGCTGCCGACTCCGTCGGTGGCGAACGGACCCAACTGGCTGGCGTACTCGGCCGACTGGCTGCTCGACCGAGTCAACGGCGTGCCTGCCGAGGACTACGTCGACCACGTGCTGCCGAACGGCACCATCGAGCGTCGCCCGCACCCGAAGGGGGCCGACGCGTGAGCGGCGCCCTGCTGCCCGACCTCCGCGGGCGGAAGGTCGCCGTCGTGACGATCGACCTGCACCGTGGTCACCTCGACCCCGACGTCGCCACCATGCCGCTGGACGCGGCCAGCTCGGCCCGGGTCGTCGCGGCCAACGCGACCTTCCTCGCGGGGGCCCGGCGTCTCGGTCTGCCGGTCGTACACGTCGTGACCTCGTACCACGCGGTCGAGGAGATCTCCTCGAACCCCTGGTGGGCGGCGGTGGCCGGCACCGACGCCACCCGCGCCAACGTCCTGCGCCACCAGCTGCCGGGCAGCCGGGGTCTCGCTGTCATGAGCGACCTGCTCGACGAGGATCACGACGTCGTCGTCCGTGACAAGAAGCGGTACGACGCCTTCACGGCTACCGAGCTCGACCACGTGCTCCGATCGCGCAGAATCGACACGGTGCTCCTGACCGGCGTCAACACGAACAGCTGCGTGCTCGCCACGACCGTCGCGGGGAACGCCCGCGACTACGCCGTGGTGGTGGTCGAGGACTGTGTCGACACGATGGACCGCAGGCTGCACGATCCGGCGCTCGCCCTGATCCGACAGGCTTTCGGCTGGGTCGCGCCCGCCAGCGACGTCCTGGCGGCACTGTGAGAGTCGTCGACATCCACGCGCACGTCATCCCGCCCGCACTCGTGGAGACGATCCGCGGCGGCACCGCCCCTGACGGCATCCGATTCGAGGACGTCGACGATCAACCCTGGGTGGTCCACCGGCAGGGCTACCGGTACCCGTTGCTGCCCGCCTTCCACGACGTCTCTGAGCGCCTCGCGCGGATGGACGCCGACGGCGTGGACGCTGCCGTGCTGTCGATCGTTCCGCCGCTGTTCCTCTACTGGATCGACGGTCCGTCGGCCGTGGACGCCGCGAGGCTGATGAACGATGCGATCGCCGACATGGTCGAGAGCGCACCCGACCGCTTCGCCGGGCTCGCGACGCTGCCGATGCAGGACCCTGCGGCTGCGGCTGCCGAGCTGCGTCGCGCGGTCGAGAAGCTCGGCCTCCGTGGTGCCCAGGTCGGACCGCACATCGAGGGCACCCCGCTCGACGACGACTCGCTCCGGCCGGTGCTGGAGACAGCTCAGGAGCTCGGGGTGCCGCTCATCCTGCATCCCTACTACGTCGGTGCGTCGGCCGACCTCGACGACTTCTACCTGACGAACCTGCAGGGCAACCCTTGGCAGACCGCCGTAGCAGCCTCGCGTCTGATCTTCTCTGGGACGCTCGACGCACTGCCCGACCTTGACCTCGTGCTGGTCCACGGTGGAGGGCATCTTCCCTACCAGATCGGGCGGCTCGACCACGGACATCGCGTGCGGCCGGAGGCCGCGACACCGCTCCGAGCGCCCAGCGACTACCTGCGCCGGTTCCACTACGACACCCTCACGCACCGCCCCGAGTCGACCCGCGCACTCATCAAGCAGGTCGGGAGCGACCGGGTGATGTTCGGCACGGACACCCCCTTCGACATGGGCGGGCTCCCGTTCGCCGACCAGCTCGACGGCTACGACGGTGACCCCGCTGATTGGGCGGACCTAGCCCACGGGAACGCCGAACGACTCTTCCGCCTGAAAGGACCCACAGCGTGACCGACAAGATCCTGCTGCACATCGACGGTGCTGACGTCGCTGCTTCAGACGGCGCCGAGTTCGTCGTCACGAATCCCGCGACCGGTGAGGAGCTCTTCGCTGTCGCGCACGGCACGGCTGAGGATATCGACGCGGCCGTCTGCGCCGGCCGAACAGCCTTCGACGACGGGCGCTGGCGTCACCTGCCTGCACGCGAGCGCACCACGGTGCTCAATCGCGCGGCGGGCCTCCTGCGTGACCGCCTGGACGAGTTCGCGCGGCTCGAGACCCTGCAGATCGGTCGCCCTCTGCGAGAGATGCGGTCACAGCTGCGGCGGCTCCCCGAGTGGCTCGAGTACTTCGGCGCAGTGGCCGCGACCGCGGAGGGCACCAGCCCCGACTTCGGCCCCAACCACCTCAACGTGGTGCGCAGGGTGCCGATCGGTGTGGTCGGGCTGATCACACCGTGGAACCACCCGCTCCTGATCACTATGAAAAAGGTGTCGGTCGCCCTCGCCGCCGGCAACAGTCTCGTCATCAAGCCGAGTGAGCTCGGGCCGGTCGTGCCGGTCGCCCTGGTGCGCCTGCTGGAGGAGGCCGGTGTCCCCGCCGGTGTCGTCAACGTCGTACCAGGGCTTGGGGCGACGACCGGCAGGGCGCTGTCCACGCACGGCGGTCTGGCAAAGATCGACGTGACCGGTGGCACCGAGACCGGCAAGGTGATCGCCGCCGCCGCGGGTCGGTCCCTCACCGTCGTGGCTGCCGAGCTCGGCGGCAAGGCGCCGGTGATCGTGTTCGACGACGTCGACCTCGACAAGGCGGTGGCCGGTGCACTGTTCGCGGCGTTCGTCGCGACGGGACAGACCTGTGTCCAGGGCGCGCGCATCCTGGTCTCGCGGACCGTCTACCCGGAATTCCTCGCGGCGTTCGTCGAACGGACCAGGCAGCTCCGTCTCGGAGACCCCCTGCTGCCGACGACCCAGATCGGGCCTCTCGTGTCAGAGGCGCAACGCAACAAGGCCGCCGACGCTGTCGACCGGGCACGCGCCCAGGGCGCGAAGGTCGCTGTCGGAGGTGCCGTGCCGAACGGCACCGAGTACGCAGACGGCTGGTTCTACGAGCCGACCATCGTCACCGACGTCGAGCCCGACCACGACCTGTGGTACGAGGAGGTCTTCGGGCCGGTCACGGTCGTCGTCCCGTTCGATGACGAGTCCGACGCCGTCGCCCAGGCCAACGACTCGCCGTTCGGCCTCGCCGCGTCGATCTGGACTCGCGACGTCGGGCGTGCGGTGCGTGTCTCGCATCGCCTGGAGTGCGGAATCGTCTGGGTCAACGACCACCATCGCATCGATCCGGCGTCACCCTGGGGCGGCTTCAAGGAGAGCGGCATCGGGTCGGAGAACGGCCTCGAGGCCTACCGTTCCTACACGCATCAGCAGAGCCTGATCATCAACACCGCCGACGAGCCATTCGACTGGTTCGCGACCGACGCCGACCTCCGGTACTCGTGACCGCCCGAGACGACACGTCAAGCACCACCGCCACGACGATGCGCAAGGAGATACTGTGCCCGACCTCGATCTGATCATCACCGGAGGCACGGTCGTCACACCGACCGGGCGCAGGCAGGCTGACGTCGGCGTCAAGGACGGCCGCATCGTGACGATCGGCCGGGACACCCTCTCGGCCGACCTGATCGTCGACGCGTCGGGTCAGCTGGTGATGCCCGGCGGCGTCGACACGCACGTGCACCTGATGGATCCGGGCAGCCCCGACCGCGAGGACTTCCCGACCGGCACGAGCGCGGCGGCGGCGTCCGGAGTGACAACGATCATCGAGCACTCGCACGGTCGCCCGGTGCGCAGCGTCGACGACCTCCGCGCCAAGATCGACTACCTCGAGGGCCGCTCGATGGTCGACTTCGGACTCGCCGCGCACGCCTGGCCCGGCGAGGCCGCGGTCGTGCCCGAGCTGTGGGCAGCCGGCGCCGCATTCTTCAAGGTCTTCACCTGCACCACCCACGGCGTGCCCGGCCACTCGGCCGCCGCCCTCAGATCGCATCTGGAGATGACGGCGCTTGTTGACGCCGTCAGCCTGCTGCACTGCGAGGACGAGTCACTCACGGAGGCGGCGGAAGCGCTGCTGCAGTCGAAGGGGCGCGACGATCCGGGCGTCCTGCCGGAGTGGCGGAGCCTCGACGCAGAGCTCGTCGCCGCCGCCGTGGCCTCGCTGCTGGTGCGCCGGACGGGCGCGCGGGCAACCATCGCCCACGTCAGCAACCAGGAGGTCGCCGACTACGTCGCACGCGAGCGACTGAAGGGCGCCCGCCTGGGGGCCGAGGCGTGCCCGCAGTACTTCCTCCTGCGCGAGGCGGAGGTGCACGAACACGGGCCGCTGAGGAAGTTCACCCCGCCTGCCCGCAGCCGCACCGATGATGATGAGGCGCAGATGTGGCGGCTGCTCCGCAAAGGCGTCCTGACTCACATGTCGAGCGACCACGCCCCCTCGACGCTCGAGCAGAAGGCTGACGGTGACATCTGGAGCGTCCACTTCGGGCTCCCGGGTCTCGACAGCACGATGGCGGTCCTGCTCGACGCAGCGGCCCGAGGTCATCTCTCCTATGAAGACGTGACCCGTGTCTACAGTGAGATCCCCGCCAAGACGTACGGTCTCTGGCCGCGCAAGGGACGACTCGCGGTCGGAGCGGATGCCGACATCGTCCTGGTCGACCCGACAGCTTCACGAGTGCTCCGCAACGAGGACGTGATCTCCAAGGCAGGATGGACACCCTTCGATGGCAGGCCCGTCACCGGTCGTGTCACGCGGACCTTCCTGCGCGGCGCGCTGATCGCGGAAGACGGCCATACCGTCGACCTCCCACGCGGGCGTTTCCTCGCCGGCGCGGGAGCGCTGGCGTCGCGTGCCGTCAGCGCCTAGTTTTCTGCGCCGGCAGTTCGTTGTAGAACTCGGCCGAGGGGTCAACGCGCGGTGTGCGCGGAGTCGTCCCGCGAGCTCTTGGTAAGCATGTCCCGCTACGAACAAGGCTCGATCATGGTCACCTCAAACCTGCCGTTCGGACGCTGGAGTGAGGTCTTCGGCGACGAAGTCGTCGCCGCCGCCATGATCGACCGACTCGTCCACCACGCCGAAGTCCTGACCCTGGCCGGCGAGTCCTACCGCACTAGAGCCCGCCGCGAACTCCTCGCCAAAGACCGCGACAACTGACCACAGGTGCTCAGTTTTCAGACGTCGTTGACCCCGAACCGAAGGATCACCGGCTACACCGGCTACACCACGTCCAGGGACTTGACCGTCGCTGCAGCGGCGATTGACGGTGTGACGGGTGAGGTGTTCAGAACACCACGACCACCGCTAACCTGCCGGTGGCCGCATAGCCACAAATCGCGTGTCCACAACTCGGGGGCAAGCCCGGACCACGCACCCATCCCCAGGAGGCACTCGCATGACCATTCGGATCGTTGCCCGGTTCGTCGCCCGCCCGGAGACGGTAGAGGAGTTGCGCGTCCTTCTGCTGGGCCTGCTCGAGCCGACCCGCAAGGAGCCGGGGTGCGTCGGCTACGAGCTGCTCCACAACATGGCAGACCCGACCGACTTCACCTTCCTCGAGGAGTGGGCGAACGACGCCGCGATCAACGCCCACATGCAGACCCCGCATCTGACGTCCGCCGTGGAGCGGTCCCAGCCGCTGCTGGCCGCCGAACTGGACGTTCGCCTCTACGAGACCTGCTGAGCTGGCCGTCCGGGACAAGACGCGACGGCGTCAGGCGCATGCCCAGAGTCCTTGCGTGGTTGCTGACGACGTGCGGTTGCTGACGTAGCCGAGCCGAGCCCGCCGAGCTCTAGGGACCCTTCTATGTCTGTCAATCCGGGCTGGGTCCGGTGTCGGCGGCGTTAAGGGTGCGGTAGATCTGTCGGGCGAGGTAGCGCTT
>DATKTF010000573.1:0-2074 GCA_035531255.1 Cellulomonadaceae bacterium | reverse complement strand
GTCGCGGCGGTCACAGCCCGAGGCTATCGCCCGTCGACCGAGACGGGCGACCGGTTCGAGATAGGTGCCCCAACAACCTCGCCGGCAACCGCCCACACCGCTCAGCCCAGCACTACATCCCTTTCACGAAGGGCAATGAGCAGGCCGAGGGTGGCCACGACCGAGCCGACAGCCGCGCCGGTGATGGTGCCGGCGGGTCCGGCCGGTGGCGCTCGAGGGTCACGGACTGGGTCATCAGGGCTGGCCGGCCTTCGGCTGGGGACGAGATCTCAGCGCACAGCGTCCGCACCGGGTCTTCGCATGAAGCCGCATGTCGTGCCTTCGCGACGCAGCGGTCGTAGGGTCGGGTGGTCGACTACGAGGGAGGTCCGTAGATGGAGTATCGCCGGCTCGGACGGCTGGGGCACGAGAGCTCGGTGCTGATCTACGGCGCGGCCGCCCTCTCCGAGGTCGACCAGGACACCGCCGATCGGTCGATTCAGGAGGCCCTGGACGGCGGGATCAACCACTTCGACGTCGCCGCCAGCTACGGGGAGGCCGAGTTGCGTCTCGGGCCGTGGATGCCAGAGGTGCGCGACCGGATCTTCCTGGCCAGCAAGACGGGTGAGCGCGGACGCGACGCGGCGTGGGCTCAGATCAACGCCTCACTCGAGCGACTCCAGACCGACCGCCTCGACCTGCTTCAGTTGCACGGCGTCGGTGATCTCGCCGAACTCGACCGGGCCACCGGCCCCGGTGGAGTCCTCGAGGCCGCGGTGCGCGCGCAACAGGAGGGGCTCGTCGCGGCCGTCGGCATCACCGGGCACGGGCCGCAGGCGCCGGCGACGCACCTGGAGGCGTTGCGGCGCTTCCCGTTCGCGACAGTCCTGACACCCCTCAACCAGACGCTCCTCCAGGACGAGGCGTTCCGGGGTGACTACGAGCGGTTGGTGGACGAGGTCCGTCGGCAGGACGTCGGATTGATGACCATCAAGGCCGTGGCGCGACGCAACTGGCCGAACGTGGGCGAGTCGGCGTCCGGTCGGCCGTTCACGACCTGGTACGAGCCGTATGACGATCAGGAGCGGATACGCGCGGCGGTGTCGTGGGTGCTGGCGCACCCGGAGATCACCGGGCTCGCAACCGCGGGCGACGTGCGGCTGTTGGGCATGATCTTGCGCGCCGAGCGTGAGCGGGTCTCGCTCGAGGACGCGGCGGTCATGCTGCGGACCGACGCCAACGCATCCTCGCCATTCCTGCACATGCCCTGGTGAACGCAGGTTGACCTGGACCGCGGCGGGACCTCGATCGTCGACTCCCAGAACGCGCCCCGCCCGCACCGCCACTCGTCGCAGAACCACCGGCGCTTGCACCAGATGACCTCCAACGCCCCTGCCACCGGGACGTGCCCGAGCGGTTCGGGAAGTGGAACTCGATCTACAAGCGGTTCACGCGCTGGGCCGCCGACGGCACCTGGGGGAAGCTTCTCGCCGAGGTGCAGAAGCAGTCCGATGCGGCGGGGAGGCTGGACTGGGTGGTCTCGATCGACTCGACGATCACGCGCGTGCACCAGCACGGCGCGACCCTGGCGCGGGACACAGGGGGCGGACGTGAATCACAAGAATCCGTGGGCCGAACCCTCTGACCACGCGATTGGTCGCTCCCGCGGCGGCCTGACCTGCAAGGTTCACCTTGTCGCCGATGGCAAGGGCCGCCCGCTGAGCTGGGTGCTGACCGGTGGGAACGTCAACGACACCACGATGATGGCCGCCACGCTGGACGCCGTCCGTGTCCCGCGGGCCCGGTCCGGTCGCCCGCGCACCCGCCCGGACCGGGTCCTGGCCGACAAGGGCTACCCCTCCAAGGCCAACCGCGCCTGGCTGCGCAACCGCGGGATCGCCGCGACGATCCCCGAGCGAGACGACCAGATCGCCCACCGCCGCAAGAAGCCCGGTCGGCCGATCGACTTCGGCCCCGACCAGCGCCACCGATACCGCGGCCGCAACGTCGTCGAAAGGTGCTTCAACAAGCTCAAGGCCTGGCGCGGCATCGCAATGCGCACCGACAAGACCGCCCGCAGCTACCGAGCCGCGAT
>DATKTF010000572.1:0-2955 GCA_035531255.1 Cellulomonadaceae bacterium | reverse complement strand
GGCGCAGACGACGGCGACGTGGTCGTCGACGACGACTTCGACGAGGAGGATGGGACCGCATGACACAGCACACGGACGGTGTCGCGGGTGAGGCCGACGCACCAAGGTCGGGCGCGGCGTCCGGTTCCGGCACCCCGGAGGACACCGTCCCGGACGAGCTGGCCTTCGACGTGGCGGATCTCCCCGGCGGTGCGCTGGGTGCGCTCGAGGCCGTGCTCATGGTCGCCGACGAGCCGGTCTCGGCGGTGCAGCTGGCCACCGTCCTGGCCCTCCCGACCATCGAGGTCGAACGCCTGCTCACGGAGCTCGTCGGCGACTACCGCGGAGACACCGGCCGTGCGCGCGGGTTCGAGCTGCGGCAGGTGGGCGCCGGGTGGCGGATCTACTCGGCACCCGCGTACGCGGCCGTCGTGGGACGATTCGTTCTTGACGGGCAGTCCGCCCGGCTCACGCAGGCTGCGCTCGAGACGCTCGCGGTGATCACCTACCGACAGCCCGTGACGCGCGGTCAGGTCTCCGGGGTGCGCGGGGTGAACGTCGACGGAGTCGTGCGGACGCTCACGACGCGAGGACTGGTGGCCGAGGTCGGCACGGACCCCACGACCGGCGCGGTGCTCTATGGCACGACCGGGTACTTCCTGGAGCGGATGGGTCTGGGCAGCCTCGACGAGCTGCCGCCGCTGGCCCCGTACCTCCCCGAGATCGATGCGCTCGACGGCGTGGACACAGCAGAAGGAGACAGGCGATGAGCGAGAGCAGCGGACGGTCCGGTAGCGACAGGCAGGGGTCGGGGGACCGGCGCGGTGGTGGGCCCCGGCAGGGTGCCGGGCGCGGCGGCGCGGGCGCGACCCATGGTCGCGCCGGAGCACCACGTCCGACGCGCGCGACCGGCCGTGGCCCCGCGCCCGCGCGGTCGGGACCGGTCGTCCCGCCGCGCGACGTGCACGACCCGGACGGGGTCCGCCTGCAGAAGGTGCTTGCCAGCGCCGGGTACGGTTCCCGGCGGGCGGCCGAGGACCTCATCACCGCCGGGCGCGTGACGGTCGACGGCGTCCTGGTCCGTGAGCTCGGCGTCCGGGTGGACCCGACGCACGCCGTCATCCACCTCGACGGCCTACGGATCCAGCTCGACACCTCGGTGATCACGCTCGCGCTGAACAAGCCGCTCGGCGTGGTGTCGACGATGCACGACCCCGAGGGGCGCCCGTCGCTCGCGCAGTTCGTCGCGAACCGTGAGGAACGGCTGTTCCACGTCGGGCGCCTGGACGCGGACACCGAGGGCCTGATCCTGCTCACCAACGACGGCGAGCTGGCCAACCGGCTGTCGCACCCGTCGCACGGGGTCGCCAAGACCTACCTGGCGCACGTCGAGGGCAGGGTCTCGGCGCAGACGGCGAAGGCGCTGCTGCGTGGGGTCGAGCTCGAGGACGGTCCCGCGAGCTTCGCGTCCTACAAGCTGGTCGACCAGACCCCGCAGGCGACCCTCGTCGAGGTCGTCCTGCACGAGGGCCGCAACCGGATCGTGCGACGGCTGTTCGAGGAGGTCGGGCACCCGGTCATGCAGCTGGTGCGCACGCAGATCGGCCCCATTCGCCTCGGTGACCTCAAGTCCGGCCGTACCCGCGTGCTGGGCAAGACGGAGGTCGGCACGCTGATGGCGCAGGTCGGGATGTGAGTCGCTCGGTCCGCGTCATGGAGGCGGCCCGATGAGTCTCGGCACGCTGCCGCCGGTCGCGACGACCGGGCCGGTGAGGATCGTCGGCACCGGGCTGCTCGGTGCGAGCATCGGGCTCTCGCTCGCGACGCGGGGCGTCGACGTGGTGCTGCACGACTCCTCTCGGACGGCTCTCGCGCTCGCGCGTGACGTCGGCGCGGGTCGCCTTCCGGCGGACGGCGACGCTCCGGTCCGGCTGGTCGTGGTCGCTGCTCCTCCCGATGTCACGGCGGACGTGGTCATCGCCGAGCTCTCGGCGCACCCCCTCGCCGTGGTGACCGACGTCGCGAGCGTCAAGGGTGCGGTGCTCGACGAGCTCGTCGCTGCGGGCGCCGACCTGTCGCGCTATGTCGGGTCGCACCCGATGGCAGGGCGTGAGCGTTCGGGGCCGACGGCGGCACGCGCGGACCTGTTCGCCGGGCGGCCGTGGGTCATCGCGGGGTCGGGTCGCTCGTCCGCGGAGGCGGTCCTGGCCGTGCGTCAGCTCGCGACGGACCTGGGCGCGACACCGGTCGCGATGGACGCGCGCGAGCACGACGCAGCCGTCGCCGTCGTCTCGCACGTCCCGCAGGTGGTCGCGAGCCTCGTCGCCGCACGGCTGACCGATGCGCCTGCCGCGGCGCTTGACCTCTCCGGTCAGGGTCTGCGCGACGTCACCCGGATAGCGTCGAGCGACGCACCGCTGTGGACCTCGATCCTCGCGGCCAACGCGAGAGCGGTGCGATCGGTGCTGGTCGACCTGCGGGCCGACCTCGATGTCGTGATCGACGCGCTCGGTGACGCCGACGTCCCGCACGGGACCGCAACGGTCGGTGCGCTCGGCGCCCTGGCGCGTACGGTCACCGCGGGAAACCTGGGCGTCGCGCGCATCCCCGGCAAGCACGGTGGCGCCCCGCGGCACTACGAGGTCGTGACCGTCCTGGTGCCCGATGCGCCGGGGGAGCTGGCGCGGCTGTTCTCGGACGTCGGCGATGCCGAGGTGAACATCGAAGACCTCCAGCTCGAGCACTCGCCTCGGCAGCCGGTCGGGCTCGCGATGATCTCGGTGCTGGCGGGCCGGTCCGAACCGTTGGAGAGGGAGCTCGTCGCCCGCGGGTGGCGGGTGGCGAACAGAGGATGACCCAGCAGAGGATGACGATGCCGGACGGGCGTGACCAGGACCGATCGAGCGACTCGCAGGCGGGAGAGCGGCGCACGACGCCGGCGAGGCCGCTGGTCGTCGCGATCGACGGGCCCTCGGG
>DATKTF010000571.1:0-2461 GCA_035531255.1 Cellulomonadaceae bacterium | reverse complement strand
CCGGTACCAGACGACCCCGATGGCGTCGACGTCCTTCTGCTCGGGCGGTCGGTCATAGACGGTGCCAAGTGGGCCATACCTGCCACGGCCCCGCAGTGGTCGGACAGCGGCCGCCCGTGCCACCGCCTCGTCCTCGTCGAGTCTCGCGGTCAGGAACTCAACCAGGCCGCTCACCGGTCGCCCCCGTCCAGGCCGACGGTTCCCAGTGCCGGGTCGTGCGCGTTCATCGGGTAGCCGCACACCTTGCACCGGCTCGTCCCGTCGCCCGCGTAGGCGTGCCCATCGGCGTCGCACATGCAGCGGTTCATCTCGTGATGGCACAGCCCGCACGTGTCGTCCGGACCGGCGACCGCGGAGCGGTACTCGCCCGCTGCGTCGTTCCAGTTCTCCATGCCGTTGACGTGGTCTTTGGTGTGACCGGCCCCTCTGGCGCACTGCAAGTCGTAGAGGTTCGGGATGCCGACCTTGTAGCCGACCAGCCAGTGAGCACAGCGCAGCGCGTCAGCCATGGTCGCTCACCTCAATCCCGTGGGCGGCGAGGAAGGCGAGCACAGCGTCTGCTACATGGTTCGCCCCTGTTGCCGAGATGGTGCCTTCGTCGGCGCGAGACGTGTTCCAGATGACTCGTGCCAGTGCCTTTCGGCCCGTCTCATCGCCAGCAGCGGGCGCAAGGAACTCGCAACCGTCGAGCAGACACAGCGCGTCCATTTCCTCGTCGTGGTCGAGTCTCGCGGTCAGGAACTCGGTCAGGTCGCTCACGGGGTCACCTCAATGCGGCCGGTGGCGATGAGGCGGCGTGCGATGCCGGCGTCGTACTGGTGTGGGTTCCCGACGTCAGCCAGGTCGGGGCCGCTGTCGGTCGCCTCGGTGATGAGTGATGCCAGCGCCCGCACCTGCGCCTCGTCGACCCGCGGATGTGCGGCCAAGTGCTCGGCGAGGGCAAAGTACGCGCGGCCCCAAGCCCGGAGGTTTTCGGGCGTGTCTTCGACGGTCGCGGGGAACTCGCCACCGTCGGGGTCTGCGACAGATCCGTCCGTCACCTCCGGCAGATCTCCCCGTTCGATAACGATGGCGTCCTTAGCCACGAGGCGCACGTGAAGCTCGGACTGGACGGCGGCGAGGAAGTCGGCACGGTTCATGCTCGCGGTGACCTGGATGTCGCCGTAGTTGCGCTGTGCCAAGAAGACGGCTCGACCGGCATCGTCGTAGATCCGGTGAGGCCCGTAGGCGATCTTGGCGTCGTCGATCTCGGTGCTCATCAGGCCACGTCCTCTTCCATGTCGTCGTCGCGGACTCCCAGGACGGTGTTGTGTTCGGTGAAGCGGACCCGTGACCAGCCGGGGACGTGGGCCTCGACGGTGCCGATCGCACCGGCCGGGACACGGTCGTGGGGGGTCAGGAGACGGACCGTGGTCACGACGCAACCTCCAGGTGAAGGCCGCCGGTCAGGTGGCGCAGCAGGTAGGCGATGCCCTTCGGCGTCACACGCGGCTGGGGGGCATCCAGGACGACCGCACCGGTGCGCGGGTGGTAGTGGGTTTGCGGCAGGGCCGACATGCGCCCGGTCTCGATCGCGGTCTGCTTCACATGCCAGCGGCCGTCGCCACCCCTGTAGATCCACCCGAGGTCTGCGAGGGTCGCGAACAGGCGGATCTCGCCGACGGGGACCGCGGCGCGGGTGAGGATCTTCGCGGTGTCACCGACCGACGTGTCGCCGGTCGCGTCGAGGAGTTCGTCGGCGACCTGTGCGCGCGGTCCGAGGTACGCGATGCGCTCGTCCTTCTCTTCGAGCAACGCCTGGGCGTCGACGACGGCCAGCGCGAGCCGCTGCTCGCGGGACTGCGGAACCGCGTAGGACCCGGTGCGGCGGATGCTCGGCAGGACCTCGTGGGTGAGCCACCGCTTGAAGTCGCGCGCCTCGGGCTTGCGGCTCAGGAGCACAACCTCGTACATCCCGGCCTCAGTCACGACGCTCGCCTGCTGCGTGCGGCCCATCGAGTCGATGACCTCAGCAGTACTGAGGGCATCGGGATCGACGCGGCCCGCCACCATCGACGGGTTGCCGAGTTCCAGGACGCGGCACAGGTCCGCCAGCACGAGAAGCGGGTCTCCGTGCTCGTCGGTGACCACGCGGACGGCCTGCCCGTGGAACGCGTGCTGGATCAGGTCGGTGGACATCAGGCCACCTCGGCGGGGAGGACTTCGAACAGGTCGTCGAGGTCCATGCCGGGGAATGCGGCGACGAGGGCGGCGATGAACTTCGAGCCGGGCTCCTGCTTGCCGCGCAGGACGCGGGAGACGGTGGCCGGGTCGACGCCCATGCGCTTCGCGAGTGCGTCGTCTGTGGCGATTCCGGCGAGGGTGCGGAACTTCGCGAGCTGGTCGGTGCGGAGTCGCAGGGTGGCTGTCATGGTGCCTCCTTCCGTGCTGCGTGCCGCTGACCTGCTGTCTTGCGGCTACG
>DATKTF010000570.1:0-2372 GCA_035531255.1 Cellulomonadaceae bacterium | reverse complement strand
GCTCGAGCGGAGCCCTGGGCGCCCGCATGACCGGCGGCGGCTTCGGCGGGTCAGCCATCGCCCTGGTCGAGGCCGGTGGAGTCGACCGCATCGCGACGGCGATCGCTGACGCGTTCGGCGCGGCCGGTCTCACGTCCCCGGTGTTCCTCGTGGCGGACGCGTCCGGGCCCGCTGACCGCGACGACGACTGACCGTCGCACCTGGTCCGACGACCCGGCGGCGACCGCCGCCGACCGGGCGTCGGACCAGGTGCGGATGCGCAGGGCAGTCCAGGAACTGGGCCGCGCGTCCGCACCGGGTGCGAGGCCGAGCGGCGCCCGTCACTCAGAGGTCGTAGGTCGCCACGAGCGGCGCGTGGTCGCTCCACCGCTCGTCCCACGCCGCGGCGCGGTCGACCTCGATCGACACCGCCGCGTCGGTGAGATCGGGCGTGGTGAGCTGGTAGTCGATCCGCCAGCCCGCGTCGTTGTCGAACGCCTGGCCGCGCCACGACCACCACGTGTACGGACCGGGCCCGTCGCCACCGAGACGCCGGCCGAGGTCCGTCCAGCCGAGGTCGTCGAACCACCGGTCGAGGTACGCGCGCTCCTCCGGAAGGAAGCCGGCCGACTTCAGGTTGCCCTTCCAGTTCTTGATGTCCACGTTCCGGTGCGCGATGTTCAGGTCACCGGCGACGACGACGAGCCCGCCGGCCTCCGCGAGCTCGCCGAGCCGCGCCGTCACGTGGTCCAGGAACGCGTACTTCTCGTCCATCTTCGGGGTGCCGGCCTGGCCCGAGTGGATGTACGCCGACACGACGGTCAGCGTGCGCGGCTCGCCACCGTCGACCGCCGGGAGCTCGAGATCGGCCTCGACCCAACGGCCGGTGTCCACCGGGACGCCGGTTGCCAGGCCGATGCGGATCGCCGACATCGGCAACCGCGACGCGATCGCGACCCCCGCCCGGCCCTTGATCTCGCAGGCCTCGTGCGCGAGGTCCCACTCCGCCGGCGGCAGGAAGTCCCCCACCATCTCGTCGGGCGCGCGCACTTCCTGCAGGAGCAGGACGTCAGGACGACGCGACGCGACCCAGGCGCCCATGCCCCTCTTGTACGCGGCCCTGATCCCGTTCACGTTGGCGGTGGCGATCGTCAGCATGGGCCCATCCAACCCCATGCCACCCACGCTCCTGGCTGGTAGCGGCTCGGCCGTCGTCCGGTCTCCTCGGTGCGCATGCGACAGCCGGCCGGGTGCCGTTCTCACCGACACCCGGCCGACCTGCCCGTCACCCACCGATCATCTGTCCCTCACCAGTGCCAGATCGACCACCAGCCGCCGTGCCCGTGGCCGGGCCACGCCTTGACAGTCAACGTCGACGAGTCCGAGGACGGCGCGAACGTCGCGCTGCCCAGGTACTCGACGGTGACCGTGTGCGTGCCCACCGAGAGGTTCCTCGGCAGCAGGACGCCGGTGACTCCCCGGCTCAGCGTCCGGGTCGCCACGACGGTGCCGTCGACGCTGATCCGCACCTGGCCGGTCGGCCGCGCGCGGTGCGCGGAGACCTGCACCAGGGCGACCGACGGCATTCCCGCGAACGTCGTGCGCGGCACCAGGGTCGCGCGCGTCGTGGTCGCGGTCCGCGCGGCCTCGACCGTCACCGGGACGCGCACCGTGGTGCCCGACGGGGCCGCGACCAGGACCAGCGTCGCCGCGCCGACCACGTCGGTCGGGACCGTGACGTCGACCTGCGCCGCGCCGGCCGTCACCGGCACGTCCACCGCCGCGGACGCGCTGCCCTCCCACGTCGCCCGCAGGCTCGTGTTGGCCGGGCTGCCGAGCGACGTGAGGTCGAGCGTCGAGACTCCGAAGCTCACCGCGTCGCCCTGCGTCACGGTGCCGGGAAGGCCCGACGCCGCCACCGCGTGCCGTGCGAAGTCCGGGCTGACCGGACGGTTCGCGGACAGGTAGGCGATCCACGCGTCCCGGTCGATCAGACCGGAGTCGCGCACGTCCGTCGCCTCGGTGAAGACGCGGAAGTTGTCGCCACCCGTGGCGAGGAACGAGAACGTCCCCACCCGGTACGACGCCGTCGGGTCGAGCGGCACGCCGTCCACCGAGACCGACGTGATCCGGCTGCCGGCCGGCAGCGTCGCGTCATACGTGTACGAGACGTTGTCGGAGAGCCCGAGCTGCAGGTACGGCCGTGACGGCACCGTGCCGTCCGGGTTGGTCTGCCACTGCTGCTCGAGCATCGTGCGGACCTGCACCCCCGTCATCGACACGGTCCACAGGTTGTTCACGAACGGCAGCACCGCGTTGGCCTGCGCGTACGTGATGTCGCCGTCGGCCGCAGGCCCGGGCGGGCTGTAGGACGACTGCTTCGCGAACAGGTC
>DATKTF010000569.1:0-2661 GCA_035531255.1 Cellulomonadaceae bacterium | reverse complement strand
GGCTCTCGTCGGAGGCCGACGTGTCCACCGAGAGCACGCCGATGCGTGTCGCGGCCGCTCCCGCACGCTCTGCGTCGCCACCGTCGCCACCGTCGCCACAGGCGCAGCTCGCCGCGCTCGAGGCACGCCTGGACGCTCTCGGCTTCGAGCCGGAGACCGACCCGGAGACGCTTGAGGTGCACATGCACCGATGCCCGTTCTACGAGCTCGCCCAGGAGAGCCCGGAGGTCGTGTGCAGCGTGCTCCTCGGGGTGTCCCGCGGCGTGCTCGCTCATGTCGGGGGTCCGCTCACCGCGGCGCAGCTCGACGCGTTTGTCGGGCCGCGGCACTGCGTGCTCCACCTGGCCAAGATCAGCGACGAGGCACCCGACCGCTCGGCCCCACGCGTTGCCGCTCCTGCTCATCGGTGAGACCGGCGGTGGCCAGGACGGCTACAGGTATCGCAGCGGGTCGAACTCGGCGAGCGGGATGATCCGCAGGCGCGGCAGCTGGACGTTGAACGCCTGGACGTCGTGCTCGAGGTCGAACGTCTGCAGTCCGTGCGCCGAGAGCTGGTTGAGCGAGGAGCTCGTGAACTCGCGGAAGGCGAGGAGACCGACGCGTCGGTCCTCGCTGTCGAGCAGCTGCTCCATCTCGGGGACGAAGTCACCGTCGTGGCTCGCGAGCAGCACGTCGCCCGGGTGGTCGACCAGGGCGGTCAGCATCCGCTTGATGCCGATGTCGACGACCTTCTCGTACGACTCGCCGGCGAGCGGGATCGGTTGGAAGCCGATGGCGAGCAGCGCCTGGACGAATGCCATCGGCATCGTGCCGGACGACGCGTTGAGGAAGAACAGCCCCTTGACCGGCTGCCCCCACGTGCGTGCGGCGAAGTCGAGCACCCGCTCCCAGCGGGGACGCTGCTCCGGAGACGGGCGACCGTTGAGGATCGACGAGCCGAGGGTCGCGTCGATGTTCTCGCCGTCGACAAGGACGTACGTCATCCGCCCGGGAGTCTGCTCGTCGGTCTGCACGTCGGTCTGCACGGTGTCAGTTAACCACCGGGCGTCGGGGCGACGGATCGTCACCTGCGATCGCGCGCGGCGGCGGCGAGCTTGAGGACCGTCGACCAGTTCCGCGCGGTCCCCGGACCGAGGGCGCGCGCGAGGACCGTCGGTGTCAGTGTCGAGTGCCCGATGTCCACCGGGTACCACGTGTAGCTGACGCCGTCGTGCCACCGCATCTGCTCGGGTCCGTGCCGGGCGGGGTCGAAGGCGGCGATCCGGTGCGGGGCGGGGGGCTCGAGATACCACGTGACGACGAGGTGGGCCGGGTCGTCGGCGGCCTGGGCGGGGAACGGGTTGGCTGCGATGACCGCGTCGAGACGCGCGGCGGGGACGACGACCGTGTCGATCTCGCGGCCGAACGACTCCCGTAGTCCGAGCCGCACCCGCGCGGCGAGCGCCGCGGCGGCGTCGGCATCGTCGTCGGCATCGAGCACGACGTTCCCGCTGTTCAGGAGCGTGGTGACGCCCGTGCCGCCCGCGTTCGTCGCGATGCGTCTCAGCTCGGCCATCGGGACGCGTGTGCTCGCCGAGACGTTGACCCCGCGTAGCAGCACGATGAAGGTCGTCATCGCGACATTCTCGGTGCCTGACGGCGCGGGCGCGACCCTGGTCACGGTCGGGGGAATGGTTCGCACGGTCCGGCGGTTCACGTGGAGAATCATGCAGACGCATGGAAACGCGCGGGAGCGCCCGCGGTCAGGAGGCGGCGATGTCGGTGGTGCACGAGCAGGAGCGGGCGGACGCGCGCGCCGCGAGCGAGGCCTGGGAGTCGCTCTTCCGGGCGCAGGTCACCGTGATGCGACGGCTGCAGGCCGACCGGATCTGGGACGAGCTCTCGATGCGCGAGTACGACGTGCTCTTCACGCTCTCGCGCGCACCGGGCGCGCAGCTGCGGCTGCGCGACCTCAATAGGAGCATCCTCCTGAGCCAGCCGAGCCTGAGCCGGCTGGTCGAGCGTCTCGAGCAGGCGGGCCTCGTCGAACGCTGCGCCGCGGCCGAGGACGCACGCGGTACCACGGTCCGCCTGACGGCCGGCGGTGCGGCGCTGCAGCGAAAGGTGGGGCGCCGGCACGTCCGGACGATCCACCGGTACGTCGCGGGTGCGCTGAGTGCGAGTGACCTCACCGTCCTGACGCGACTCACCGAGACGTTGCGGCGCGCGCAGCAGGACATCCCGGAGGAGCCTGCGGATCGACCCGACTGACGCATGACGGGTCAGGTCTGGGCGAGGACGTCCACCACGCTCGCGACGGCGGGCACACCGCCGGACGCCGGTAGGAGCACGAGCACCCTGCTGCCGACAGGGACGGTGCTGAGCCCCGCATACGGGGCGCCGTCCCTGGTCGAGACCCGGATCGGTCCTGAGTCGTTCCAGGTCGACCCCGGGTCCTTCCCGGCCCAGTCCGTCGCGGCGACCTGGACGAGCGCGGTGCCGGGCGCGAGGCGCGCGCCCGGCGCCCGCGCCAGGACTGTCGTGCTCGACGTCCGTGGCTCCGGGGTGCCTGCCGCGACCCGGATCGAAGGCGGGGCACCCGGCTGCCCGGTCACGACGACGCCCTCCGGTGGCGAGCCCGTCGTCGTCGCTGACGGATCACCGCAGGCCGCCGTGCCGAAC
>DATKTF010000568.1:0-3718 GCA_035531255.1 Cellulomonadaceae bacterium | reverse complement strand
GAGGATGACGCTAGGCTGCACTCGTCGAGGACGAAAGTCCCATACGGCCCCGGCCACAACGGTCGGTGCTCATGGGACGTGACGTGAAAGGTCCCCCTTGCGCGCGCAACCACCAAGCAAGCACCGCCGGGCCACCGCCGGGATCGCGGCACTGGCAGCCGGTGCCGTCCTGCTCCTGGCCGGATGCTCCCAGGAGGCACAGCGCGGGTTCCTGCCGGGCGTACCCCAGGGCCAGGCTCCGGTCACGAACCAGACGCTGCGCATCACGAACCTGTGGACGGGGTCGTGGATCGCCGCTCTCGTCGTGGGCGTCATCACCTGGGGACTGATCCTCTGGTGCGTGGCCGTCTACCGGAAGCGGAAGAACGACACGACGCTCCCGGTGCAGCTGAGGTACCACGTCCCGCTCGAGATCATGTACGTGATCCTCCCGATCCTCATGGTCGGGGTCCTGTACTTCTACACGAACCGGGACACGATCGCGATCCTCGACACCAGCGCGAAGCCGGACCTCACGGTCCAGGTGGTCGCGAAGCGGTGGAGCTGGGACTTCAACTACCTCGACCAGAAGGTGTACGAGACCGGTCAGCACGTGCAGCAGATCTCCGCGACGGGCTCTCTCGCGGACGCCACGACGCTGTACCTGCCGGTCGGTGAGCGGGTCGAGTTCCACCTGAACTCCCGCGACGTCATCCACTCGTTCTGGGTGCCCGCGTTCCTCTTCAAGATGGACGCGATCCCGGGTCGTACGAACGCGTTCCAGATCGTCCCCGAGCACGAGGGGACCTACGTCGGCAAGTGCGCCGAGTTCTGCGGCATCGAGCACTCGGCGATGCTGTTCAACGTCAAGGTCGTCTCGAAGGCGGAGTTCGACGCCCACGTCGCCGAGCTCAAGGCCGCGGGTCAGACGGGCGCGCTCGGTCTCCAGTACGACCAGCTCCAGCACGTCCAGAAGGGTGCCAGCTGATGGCCGCGCAGATCGAGACCATCCCGGGCCTCGCCCCGCGGCGGCAGACCCTGGGCCGCACCGTGATCAAGTGGGTCACCTCGACGGACCACAAGACCATCGGGTACATGTACCTGATCACGTCGTTCCTCTTCTTCGCGGTCGGCGGGATCATGGCGCTGCTGATCCGCGCCGAGCTGTTCGAGCCGGGGTTGCAGGTCGTGCAGTCCAAGGAGCAGTACGACCAGCTCTTCACGATGCACGGCACGATCATGCTGCTGCTCTTCGCGACCCCGTTGTTCGCCGGCTTTGCGAACGTGATCATGCCCCTGCAGATCGGCGCGCCGGACGTCGCGTTCCCGCGGCTGAACATGTTCGCCTACTGGCTCTACCTGTTCGGCGGCCTCATCGTCATGGCCGGTTTCCTCACCCCGCAGGGTGCGGCCTCGTTCGGCTGGTTCGCGTACGCGCCGCTGTCGAACACGACGTTCTCGCCCGGGGTCGGCGGTGACCTGTGGGTGTTCGGCCTCGCGCTCACGGGGTTCGGGACCATCCTGGGCGCGGTCAACTTCATCACGACGATCGTCACGATGCGCGCCCCCGGCATGACGATGTTCCGGATGCCGATCTTCACCTGGAACACGCTGGTGACGAGCCTGCTGATCCTGATGGCCTTCCCGCCGCTGGCCGCGGCGCTGTTCGCGCTCGGTGCGGACCGGCGGCTCGGCGCCCAGGTGTTCAACCCAGAGAACGGTGGCGCCCTGCTCTGGCAGCACCTGTTCTGGTTCTTCGGGCATCCGGAGGTCTACATCATCGCGCTGCCCTTCTTCGGCATCATCAGCGAGATCCTGCCGGTGTTCAGCCGCAAGCCGATCTTCGGCTACAAGGGCCTCATCTACGCGACGATCGCGATCGCGGCGCTCTCCGTCACCGTGTGGGCCCACCACATGTACGTGACCGGCGCGGTGCTGCTGCCGTTCTTCTCGTTCATGACGATGCTGATCGCGGTGCCGACCGGGGTGAAGTTCTTCAACTGGATCGGCACGATGTGGCGCGGCAAGCTCACGTTCGACACGCCGATGCTGTGGACGATCGGGTTCCTGGTGACCTTCCTCTTCGGTGGTCTGACGGGCGTGATCCTGTCCAGCCCGGCGCTCGACTTCCAGATCTCCGACACGTACTTCGTCGTCGCGCACTTCCACTACGTGGTGTTCGGGACCGTCGTGTTCGCGATGTTCGCCGGCTTCTACTTCTGGTGGCCGAAGTTCACCGGCCGGATGCTCGACGAGCGTCTCGGGAAGATCCACTTCTGGCTGCTGTTCGTCGGGTTCCACACGACGTTCCTGGTGCAGCACTGGCTCGGCGTGATGGGGATGCCGCGACGCATCGCGGACTACTCGCCCCAGGACGGCTTCACGACGCTGAACCAGATCTCGACGGTCGGGGCGTTCCTCCTCGCCTCCTCGACGCTGCCGTTCCTCTGGAACGTGTACACGACGTGGCGCAACGCGCCTCTCGTGATGGTCGACGACCCGTGGGGTTTCGGCGGATCTCTCGAGTGGGCGACGAGCTGCCCGCCGCCGCGTCACAACTTCACGTCGCTGCCGCGGATCCGCTCGGAGCGCCCCGCGTTCGACCTGCACCACCCCGAGGTGGCCGCGCTCGACCATGCGCAGCCGGACGCCGACCTGCTCGCCCTGGCGGGCAGGCGCGACGGACCCTCGGCCGGGTCGTCTGACGCCAACGGGACGGGGAGCTGAGCACATGAAGGTCGAGTCGCGTCTCTTCCTGTCGATCGGGGTCTTCTTCTTCCCGGTCGCGGGGGTCTACGCCTTCTTCAGCCACGCCGAGCCGGTCGGCTCGGCCGCGATCTTCCTGGTCGGGCTCCTGTGCGTGATGATCGGCGGGTACTTCCGGCTGCTCTCGGGCCGCATCGACGATCGACCCGAGGACGACGCTCTCGGTGAGATCGATCAGGGCGCCGGAGATCAGGGCGTGTTCAGCCCGTGGAGCTGGTGGCCGCTGATCATCGGCGCAGCAGCGGCGCTCGTGTTCGCCGGCCTTGCGGTGGGGTGGTGGCTCTCGGCCATCGGCGGAGGACTGGCCGTGATCGGCCTGATCGGTTGGGTCTTCGAGTTCTCCCGCGGTCAGCACGCGCACTGACTCGGCAGCGCGCGCACGCGAGGGGATCGACCCCCAGCTACGGTCGGCCGCGTGCACGTCTCGTCGCTCGGGTTCCAGACCGATCTCCTGGTGCTCCGGCTCGAGGGGAGCGAGGTCGAGGACCGTGGCGACCACCTGGTGGTCCGCTCGCCGCGCGAGCCGGGGGTACTGGTGGGGAAACCTCGTGCTGCTGGGCGACGCCCCCGCGGCACGCCGATGTCGCGACTGGGAGCAGGTCTTCACGACGTGCCACCCCGGCGCGATGCACCGGGCCTTCGGGGTCGATGGCGTGTCGGGGGAGAGCGCCGGCTGCGAGGACCTCGTCCGGCAGGGGTGCACGCCCGACGTGAGTGACGTGATGACCGCCAGCGTGGTGCGCGAGCCGCCGCACCCCCATCGCCGAGCCGTCTGCCGGTCGCTCGACCTCGCCCGTGCAGCGGACTTCGGCGCAGCGGTGGCCGTGCGGCTGGCGAACGCCCCGCGTCCGCTCCCGGCGGGACATGAGGAGTTCGCGTCGTCCGTCGGATGGGGACGATGCGCGCGGTGCAGCTCGCAGGTCACGGCCGCTGGTTCGGCGCGCTTCTCGATGGCGAGATGCGCTCGGGTCTG
>DATKTF010000567.1:0-11977 GCA_035531255.1 Cellulomonadaceae bacterium | reverse complement strand
CGCCGATGCCCTCGCCCTCACCACCGAGGTAGACCTTGCCGTTGCTCCCGAGCGGCAAGGGGACGACGCCGTAGCTGAACTTCGCGTCGGACTTGGCGGTGCCCATCTGCCAGTTGCCGTTCTCGGCGAACGCGACGCCGCCGGCGGCGAACTTCTGGAACGGCACGGTCTGGTCCCAGGTCACCGACTCCTGCGAGAGCCAGCCCTTGTCGACCCAGTTCCGCACGCGGGTGAGACCGGCGGCGAGGGCCGTGGCGTCCGGCGACGTGTAGGTGAAGCCCGACGCGGAGAGCCACGGGAACGCCTGCCACTCGCCCTGCGACTGCGGCAGCCCGCAGAGCGTGATGCCCTGGAGGCCGGCTGCCTTCGCCTTGGCCATGTCGGACTCGAGCTCGTCCATGGTGGTCGGCGGCTGGACGCCGAGCTGTGTGAGGATGTCGGCGTTGTACCAGAGGCCGAGCAGGTTGACGTAGCCCTGGACGGCGTACGTCTTGCCGTCGATCTTGTGGATCACCGAGTCCGGGAACTGGCTGGCGTCGGCGTACGACGCCCAGCGGGAGTCGAGCGGCGCGAGGGCGCCACCCAGGGCGAGGGTCGCGGCCTCGGCACCGTTGAAGACGACGACGTCCGGCCCGGTCTTGGCGCCGGCGGCGGCGATGACCTTGGAGTTCATCTGGTCGTACGGCACGTAGACGTTGTCGACCTTGACGCCGGTGTGCGCGGCCTGGAACTTCGACGCGTACTCGTCCATCAGCTTGACCTGGTTCGGGTCGCTGAAGTAGTGCCAGACGGTGAGCGTGCCGGTCGTGGCGCCGCCGCCCGCCGAGCCGGACGCGGTGGAGCCGGAGCCGCCGGAGCATGCCGAGAGCGCGAGGGCGCCCGCGACGGTGGCCGCGGCGAGCGTGAGCAGCCGTCCGCGGCGGCGGGGAGAGCCGGTCGACCGGCCCGTGATGTCGGTGATTCTCAACGGAACTCCTCTGGTGGCGCGTGGCCGAGGGTCTCGTTCCGGCGGCGTCGCTGCCGTGTCTCGATCCTCGTTGATGGAGATGCGTCCTGCTGTCGTGCTGGTCCCGGCCGCACGGGGGCGGCAAGCGCGGGACGTCCGGCCGGACGTCCCGCCATGAGCGAAACCTACCGAAACCGTTTTCGCTAAGGTAGCATCCAGGTTGCACCCGGTCAACGACGCTAGGATGCGTCGTGCATTTCGTGACCGGTCTGTGACCTGAGGGGGCTGACATCGCCGCGATGGAGGATTCCGCTCCGCGACCGCGTGCCACGACGCTGCGAGACGTGGCGCTCCTGGCCGGGGTCTCGGTCGCGACCGCCTCGAAGGCCCTCAACGGGCGCAGCAACGTGCACCCCGACACCCGACGGCGCGTGATCGAGGCGGCCGAACGGATCTCGTTCACCCCGAACACGCTCGCGCAGGCGATCCTTGCCGGACAGACCGGCACGGTGGGCCTGCTGACCAACGACCTGGAAGGCCGCTTCAGCCTGCCGATCCTCATGGGGGCGGAGGACGCCTTCGGCGCCGGCAAGATGTCGGTGTTCCTCTGCGACGCGCGCGACGACGCGATTCGTGAGCAGTACCACCTCAAGGCGCTGCTGGGTCGGCGTGTCGACGGACTGATCGTCGTCGGGAGCAACACGGACCCGCGCGAGTCCCTCGGGCGAGACCTGCCGGTACCGGTCGTCTACGCGTACGCGCCGTCGACCGATCCGCTCGACTCGTCAGTGATCCCGGACAACGTCAACGCGGGCACGTTGGCGATAGAGCACCTGGTCGCGACGGGCCGCACCCGGATCGCCCACGTGACCGGGGACGTGAACTACGCCGCAGCCCAGGACCGGGCGGCCGGCGCGCTCGCCGCGCTCGATGCGGCGGGTCTCGAGCTCGCCGGTGCACGCGTCCGGTACGGCGCGTGGACCGAGGCCTGGGGTCGCGCAGCGACGCACACGCTGCTCAGCCAGAACGTCGAGCTCGACGCGATCCTGTGCGGCAGCGACCAGATCGCCCGCGGCGTCATGGACGTGCTCCGCGACCGCGGCTTCGACGTGCCGCGCGAGGTCGCGGTGATGGGCTTCGACAACTGGCAGATCCTGACGTCCGGCGCGCGCCCCGAGCTGACCAGCATCGACATGAACTTCGAGATGCTCGGCCGTCGTGCCGCGCAGCGCATGTTCGAGGCCATCGGCGGGACGCAGCGACCGGGGGTCGAGCGCATGCCGTGCCGAGTCGTCGTGCGGGGGTCCACGACGCTCGACGACTGACGCCCCTGCGTGCGACAGCTACCGTCCGCGGTCCCGTTGGATCGCCTCGGCGATCCGCTTGATGCGCTGCAGACGGGCGTCCCAGGCCTGTCCGACCGAGGAGAGCTGCGCGACCGCGCGAGCGAGCTGCGCGTCGTCGACCCGGTACAGCCTCTCGCGTCCGACCGGCGTCACGTGGACCAGACCGACGCGGTCGAGCACCCCGAGGTGCTTGGCGACGGCCTGGCGCGTCACGGGCAGCTGCTCGCTGAGGGTGGTGGCGGTCCCGCCGTCACCCGCCAGGAGCAGGTCGAGCAGGCGCCGTCGCGTCGGGTCCCCGATCGCGGACCACAGGTCGTCGTCGATGCCGACCGTCATGAGGACGACACCAGTCGCGCGAGGTAGTCGTGAAGGCGGGCGATGTGCAGGTCCCAGCCGATGACGTGCTCGTGGTGCTCCGCCTCGAGCTGGGCGATCTCCCACCCCTTCTCGCGCCAGCCCGTCTCGGTGAGGCGGACGACGGTGCCGCCCGCCGAGGGAACGAGCTCGAAGCTCACCAGCAGCGAGTTGTCCGGGGTCGCGACGTCGCCGGCCGGGTACACCCAGCGGAACGAGAACAGCCGTGGTGGAACCACGTCCACCACGGTGAACGGGGAGACGTGCGACCGCGGGCTCGACTCGTCGCCCCAGACGAGCTCACCGGTGGCGCCGGGGGTCGGACCGAGGTCCGTCTCGACGTTCCACCACTCGCGGATGTGGGCGGGGGTGCTCAGGACCTCGAACACGACCTCGGGCGAGGCCTCGACGTGGATCTCGCGCTCGATGCTTCCGTACTCCATGATCGTCCACCTTTCGCAACGTTCGGTTGCGCATCACGGTAGACCTCGCGCCCGCGATGCGCAACCATCGATTGCTATCTACGTGGCTGCGCGTGTCCTGGCGCGGCCGGTCGCCCGATGCGGCCGCGGATGGCGTTCTGCCGCCGGGGCCAGGAGGTGCCCGCCGTGGCGCGACCGGGAACGACGAAGGCCCCTCGATGCCCGCGGGGATCTCCGCAGGCCAGGGGCCTTCATGCACGGTGTCGAGCGAGGGTCCCGGTGAGGGACCGCCTCGGTGGTGGCCACTGGCAGGGTCGAACTGCCGACCTTTCGATTTTCAGTCGAACGCTCTACCAACTGAGCTAAGTGGCCGAGACTCGAACGCCCGGTCTGGCGACCGGGCGATCGTCGAGCGACCCCGACGGGACTTGAACCCGCGACCTCCGCCGTGACAGGGCGGCGCGCTAACCAGCTGCGCTACGGGGCCTCGTGGTGACACAAGGCTTCGTGCTGTGATGCTGTCCTGCTCGTACCCCCAACGGGATTCGAACCCGTGCTACCGCCGTGAAAGGGCGGGGTCCTAGGCCGCTAGACGATGGGGGCGTGTCACCGCTCCGACGTCTCTCGTCCGTGACGTCCGAGGAGTCGTAAGACCGGGATGAGCATAAGGGTAGAGGACGGCGAACACCAAAGCGGCAGCCGGCCCGGCGCGACCCGGGTGCCGCCGGCCCGCACGACGCGGTCATGACGCGGTCACGGCGCGAGAGCGGCGTCACCCGCCGTCGGCCCGCTACCGGCAAGATGGCCCTCGTGGTGCACATGTCGCGCGAGGAGTTCGAGGAAGCCGTCGAGGACGCGCTCGACGAGATCCCACCGGAGCTCACGGCCCAGATGGACAACGTCGTGGTGCTCGTCGAGGACGACGCGCCCCCCGACGCGCCCGACCTGCTCGGGCTCTACGAGGGCACGCCCCTCACGGATCGCGACGGCTGGTGGGCCGCGGGCTCGCTGCCGGACCGCATCACGATCTACCGGAACCCGACGCTCGCGATGTGCGACTCGCGCGAGGAGGTCGTCGATGAGGTCGCAGTGACGGTGGTGCACGAGATCGCCCATCACTTCGGCATCGACGACGATCGCCTCCACGAGCTGGGCTGGTCCTGATGGCGCACGCGCTGAGACTCGGGATCGTCCTGCTCCCCCAGGAGCGGTGGGCGCAGGACCGCACTCGGTGGCAACGTGCCGAGGACTACGGGTTCGACCACGCGTGGACGTACGACCATCTCGCGTGGCGGACGCTCGCCGACGAGCCGTGGCTCGCGACGGTCCCCCTGCTCGCGGCGGCTGCGGTGGCGACGGAGCACATCCGGCTCGGCACCTGGGTCGCGTCGCCGAACTACCGTCACCCGGTCCCGTTCGCGAAGGACGTGATGGGACTGGACGACGTCAGCGAGGGGCGACTGATCCTCGGCCTCGGCGCGGGCGGCACCGGGGTCGACGCCGAGGTGCTCGGAGAGCCGCTCACACCGGGCGCGCGCACCCGGCGGTTCACCGAGTTCCTGACCGTGCTCGACCGTCTGCTGACCCAGCCGGTCACCGACCACGAGGGCGAGTTCTACCAGGCCCACGGTGCCCGGATGCGACCGGGCTGCGTGCAGCAGCCCCGGGTGCCGTTCGTCGTGGCGGCGAACGGTCCGCGTGCGATGGCGCTCGCCGCGCGGTACGGGGAGGGCTGGGGGACGTTCGGGCCGAGCCTGCCCGACGAGGTCCGGGAGGAGCTCACCGAGGCGCAGGCGCAGGACGAGTGGTGGGCCGGCCTGGCGCGGATGGTCGAGACCTACGACGCCGTCGCGGCCGGCGGCCCGGGTCTGGCCGCACGCCGCTACCTCAGCATCGACGGTGCGCCGATCTTCGCGCTGCGGTCGACCGACGTGCTCGTCGAAGGGGTCGAGCGGGCGGCGGCGCTGGGCTTCACGGACATCGTGCTGCACTGGCCGCGGGCGGAGGGTGTCTACGCCGGGTCCGAGACCGTGCTCGAGGAGGTCGCCGGCCTGCTCCCGGAGCTCAGGAGGCTGCAGCCGTTGCATCGCGGTGACTGATCGTGTCTGATCAGGAGGCGTCCGATCGGGACGTGCGTCAGCGGGCGGTGCCGGGGCAGGCGGTGCGAGATCGAGCGGTGCGTGATCAGGGCGCGCTGACGGCCTCCGCGGCGGCCCGCCGGGCGGCCCAGGCGCTCGCGACCATCTCGGCGAGGGTGTGCGTCATGCGCCAGTCGAGATCACGCGCGGCGCGCTCGCCCGACGCGACGATGCGCGCCGGGTCGCCGGCCCGACGCGGCGCAATCTCCGGCGTGAAGTCGATCCCGGTGACGTCGGCCATGGCCGCCATGATCTGACTGACCGAGACGCCGTCACCCGAGCCCAGGTTGTAGACCGGCTCGAGGTCGCGACCCGCGGCGAGCGCCTGCGCGGCGGCGACGTGGGAGGTCGCGAGGTCGCCGACGTGCACGTAGTCCCGCACGCACGTGCCGTCCGGCGTGGGGTAGTCGATGCCGTTGATACGCGGGGTGCGGCCCTCGACGAGCGCCTCGAGCACGAGGGGGAACAGGTTGTGCGGGGAGGTGTCGTACAGCTCCGGCGTGTCCGAGCCGACGACGTTGAAGTACCGCAGCGACGTGTGGCGCAGTCCCGTGGCGCGGGCCTGGTCGGCGAGCAACCACTCGCCGATCAGCTTGGAGCGGCCGTACGGTGACTCCGGCGACGTCGGCGTGTCCTCGGTGACGAGGTCGACGTCGGGCGTGCCGTACACGGCCGCACTCGACGAGAAGACGATCTGCTCCACGCCCTGGGCGGCCATCGCGGCCAGGAGGTGGGTCGTGCCCGTGACGTTCTGCTCGTACGTGTGGATCGGGCGGCTCACGGAGACCCCGGCGTACTTGAACCCCGCGAGGTGCACCACGCCGGTGACCTGGTGCTCGGCGAGCGCCTGCTCGACGAGCGCCGCGTCCAGGACGCTCCCGACCACGAGGGGGACGCCCGCGGGGACGAACTCCCGGTGGCCGCTCGACAGGTCGTCGATGACGACGGTGTCCAGCCCGACCGCCCCGAAGGCCCGCACCACGTGCGACCCGATGTATCCGGCTCCACCCGTCACCAACCACGTCATGCGAGCACGGTAGCGCGACGGTCCGTGCAGCGAGCACGCGCCCCGTGAGGTGGACCGGCGCTCCCGGACCGTCAGCGTGCCGCCGACCACCGCCGCCCGTTGCCTGGTGCACCCGTCCAGGACGTCCGGATAGCCTCGAGAGATGCGCACAGAACTGATCGCACGGATCGTGCAGGCGGATCAGGCGGTCCACGACGTCACCGACGTGGTGAAGCTCGTGGTCGCCGTCGTCGTCGGGATCGTCCTCGCCCTCGCGCTCGCCGAGGTGACGTCCGCGGTGGTGCGGGCGGCGGGGCGCCGGACGTGGCTCGCCGTCACGCTCGCCGCGCGGGCGCGCCGACCGTTGCGCGCGGTGCTGCTCGTCGTCGCGGTCTGGCTCGGCCTGCGGATCGGGACGACCCCGACGCCGCCGCCGTCGGGCACCGGACTCCGCGCGGGCTGGGTCGTGGCGATCGAGCACGGGCTGCAGATCGCCCTGATCTTCGCCCTCGCGTGGCTGGTCGGCGCCTTGGCGTTCGTCGTCGAGGATGCTGCGCTCAGGCGTTACAGCATGGACATGGCGGACAACCGCCACGCGCGTCGCATCCGCACCCAGGTCACGGTCCTCCGACGGGTCACGGTCGCCGCACTCGTGCTGTGCGCCATCGCCGGCGCGCTGCTGACGTTCCCGTCCGCGCGCACGGCCGGCGCGAGCGTGCTGGCCTCGGCAGGCCTGATCTCGTTGGTCGCCGGTCTCGCGGCGCAGAGCGTGCTGGGGAACTTCTTCGCCGGGGTGCAGCTCGCCTTCAGCGACGCGATCCGGATCGGCGACGTGGTGGTGGTCGACGGCGAGTGGGGACGGATCGAGGAGATCACCATGACCTACGTCGTGGTGCACGTCTGGGACGACCGCCGCCTGATCCTGCCGTCGACCCGGTTCACGTCGAAGTCGTTCGAGAACTGGACGCGGCGGTCGTCCCAGCTGCTCGGGGCGATCGAGCTGGACCTCGACTGGAACGTCCCGGTCGAGGCGATGCGCGCCGAGCTGCGGCGCCTCCTCGACACGACGGACCTGTGGGACGGGCGGGTCGGCGTGCTCCAGGTCACCGACGCGTCCAACGGCGCCGTGCGGATCCGTGCGCTGGCCAGCGCGGCCGACGCCCCGTCCCTGTTCGACCTGCGGTGCTACGTGCGCGAGGGCCTGGTGCGCTGGCTCCAGCGGGAGATGCCGTCGGCGCTGCCGCGTACCCGGTGGGAGGGGGCCGTCGTGGGTGGGGTGCCGGTCGCGGCGTCCGTGCCCGACGAACGCCCGGGGGAGGCAGCGGTGATCGAGGTCCCCGGATCCGACGTGGCGTTCTCGTCGGTGGCACCGCCGACGCCGGAGTCGGTGCCCGCACCGGTGCCTGTGCCCGTGGCGGTGGATGTCGCCGAGCGGATCGCCGGACCTGGACCGGAGCAGGCTCCTGAGTCGCTGCAGCCGGCGCCTGCGAGCGCGGACGACGTGCCGTCGCGCGGCCCGGCCACCATCCTGCTGACCACGGCGATCCCGCCGGAGCCGGCGCCGGGCACAGCGGCCCCGCCGGAGCCGGCCACGTCGGCACCGATCACGTCAGCACCGGTCACGTCAGCACCGATCATGTCGGCACCGACCATGGTCGTCCCGATGTCGGACGGCGAACCCGCGACGGTGAGCCGCCGCTCGGTGCGCCGGTCGGGGGAGTCGGAGGAGTCGCGCCAGAGCGGTCAGCAGGAGACCGTCCGGCTCGACCTGAGCGCGTCGGACTCGCGCCTCTTCACCGGGAGCATCGACGCGATCGAACGGTCCAAGGCGTTCACCGGACCCGGCGAGGGCGCCTATGCCGAGCGTGACGAGGCGGTGGAGAAGGCGGCGCGCGCCGAACGCGCCGAGCAGGAGGCCGCCGAGCGCCACGGCGCCGTGGACGCCAAGGGCGCCGCGAACACGGAGGGCAAGCAACCGACGACCGGCGATCCGGACCGCTGACGTGCGGCGCCGGGTGACCGGCGCCGCGGGAGCGCAGGGAGAGCGCAGGGAGAGCGCAGGGAGCAGGTGTGACCACGATCTCGCTGGGTGGACGTCGGGTTGCGGGGCGCGCCGAGCCGGGTGACGGTGGAGAGGTCCGAAGGCGACCATCCGGTCCGCAGGGCAGGCCTCCGGCCCGTCCTCGCGTGACCGGCAGGGTCGTCCTCACCGGCAACGAGAGGAGAGCCACCGTGCTCACCCTGACCGAGAACGCCAGCACTGCCGTCCGCGACCTCGCCACGCGCGCCGGGCTCCCCGACACGGGTGGCCTGCGGATCGCCGAGTCCGACGCCCAGCCGGGAGGCTTCGAGCTCGCGCTCGTCACTGCCCCCGCCCCCGATGACGACGTGGTGACGGCAGGTGAGGCCACCGTGTTCCTGGCACCCGGTGCGTCGGCGACGCTCAGCGACCTGCGCCTCGACGTCGACCCCACCACGCCCGAGGCGGCGGCGTTCACGCTCGTCCCGCAGTGAGCCGATCGACCAGCTGAACGCCGAGGGCCGATACCGATCCGGGTATCGGCCCTCGGTGTGTGTGAGGGAGTGTCCGGGTGTGTTCGAGGGAGTTCGGGTGCGCTCGGGGCGTGCGTGGGACACGTGCGTGTGCGTCTCCGACGACCGCGATGGTCGTCGATCGGCGAGGGCAGAACTTCTTCGATCCGCCAGGTCCCGTTCACCCGAGTGCTCCGGAGTTGTCGCCTTCCGTCGGTAGACACGGTGGCGTGCCGACACGGCGTCGGCGTCACTTCCTACTGAACCTACTGAGGGACATTGATGCGCAAGCTGACCATGCTCGCTCCCCTGGCCGTCGCGGCCGTCGCGCTCTCCGCGTGCAGCTCCGCGGCAGTCGGCACGACGGGTGCCACGTCCTCACCGAAGACGGCGAGCACCTCCGCCGCCGCGGGCTGCGGGACGACGGTCCCCGAGATCGCTGCCGCCGCGAAGAAGGAAGGCTCGGTCGACCTGATCGCGCTGCCCGACACGTGGGCCAACTACGGCGGGATCCTCGACGCGTTCCGCAAGAAGTACGGCATCAAGGCCACCGTCGCGAACCCGGACGCGTCGTCCGCGGACGAGATCACCGCGATCAAGACCCTGCGCGGTCAGCCGGGCATGCCGGAGGTCGTCGACGTCGGCGCCTCGTTCACGCAGCAGATGATCGACGACGGCTACGCCCAGGCGTACAAGCCGACGACGTGGAACGAGATCCCGGACAACCTCAAGGACCCCGCCGGCCACTGGGTCGCGGCGTACTACGGCGTCATGTCGATCGGGGTCAACACGACCATCGTCAAGAACGCACCCAAGACGTTCGCCGACCTCAAGAAGCCGGAGTACAAGGGGCAGATCGCCCTCAACGGTGACCCCCGCGAGGCCGGTGCCGCGTTCGCCGCGGTGATGGCCGCATCGCTCGCGAACGGTGGCAGCTTCGACAACATCATGCCGGGGATCCAGTACTTCTCCGACCTGAAGAAGTCCGGGAACCTCCAGATGGTCAAGGTCACCAAGGCCACGCTGCTCTCCGGCGAGGTACCGATCGCCCTTGACTGGACGTACAACTTCCCGGCGCTCAAGCCCCTGCTGAAGAACGCCGGTTTCGACCTCCAGGTCACCGTTCCTCAGGACGGCGTCTACGGCGGGTACTACGCGCAGTCGGTCGTGACGCAGGCCGCCCACCCGTGCGCCGCCGAGCTCTTCCTCGAGAACCTGGTCGGCGACGACGGCGCGCTCGGCTACCTGCAGGGTGGTGCCATCCCGGCGCGCTACGCGACGCTGGTCAAGGAGGGCAAGGTCGACGCCACGCTCGCCGCGACCCTCCCGGACGCGAAGACGATCGCGAAGATCGCCTTCCCGACGCAGAAGCAGCTCGACGCCGCGAAGGCCACGCTGGCCGCCCAGTGGGGCCCGATGGTCGCGGACAAGTGACCGGCACGGACCTGGCAGCCGACCCGACGTCCCGCGCCACGCGCGCGGGCGTCGGGGCGGCTGTCGCCCGCCCGTCGAGCCTCGTGGTCGACGACACCATCGGCGGCCCCGGGGGCCTCCTGGCGATCGTCGGTCGACTGCGCACCGACCGGAGGCCGAGCGCCGCGACGCTGGCGATGATCCCGTTCCTGGCGTTCGTCGGGATCTTCCTCATCTGGCCGATGGCAGCGGTCGTCGTCAAGACGTTCACGCCCGACGGGCGGTTCGGGGTCGGCACGCTGGTCCGCGCGGTGACCGGCCCGTACCGGTCGGCCTTCACGAACTCGCTCATGCTCGCGGGCGCCTCGGCCGTGATCGGCGGGGTGCTCGGCCTGGCTCTGGCCCTGGCGCTGCGCGGGCTCGAACGTCCGCGGTGGCTGCGGCCGACGATCGACGCGTGGAGCTCGGTCGCCTCCCAGCTCGGCGGCGTGCCGCTCGCCTTCGCGTTCGTCGCCGCCCTCGGCACGCAGGGCGTGCTGACCAAGGCGCTCGCGGCGGTCGGCATCGACGTCGCCGGGTCGGGATTCTCGCTCTCGACCCTCGCCGGGATGACGTTCGTGTACCTGTACTTCGAGATCCCGCTGATGTTCCTCGTCGTCGCTCCGGCGGTCGCCGGTCTGCGGACCACGTGGCGTGAGGCGGCGGAGCTGATGGGTGCGAGCCCGGCCCGGTACTGGCTCACGGTCGGTGGCCCGATCCTCGCGCCGTCGGTGCTCGGCGGCATGCTGCTGCTGTTCATCAACGCGTTCAGCGCGTACGCGACCGCCTACGTGCTCAACTCGAGCGGTCAGCTGGTCCCGTTGGCGATCCGGTTCGTGCTGCAGGGCAACGTCATCACCGGCGAGCAGGGCCTCGGCTACGCGCTGGTGACCTGGACCGTCGCGCTCCTCGTCGCGGGCCTCGTCCTCATGAACGTCCTGCAGCGCCGCGCCGCTCGGTGGTCCCGCGCATGAGCGCCGTCACGCCTCGCGTAGACGTGCCGCGCGTCCAGGCCCCGTCCGCGGCCCCGGCCCGCCCGACGCGCGGACCGACCCGTCACCGCGGCCTGCGCGTCGTCCGGTGGACCTTCCTCACGGTGCTCGGGCTGTACTTCCTGGTGCCCCAGCTCGCGATGGCCCGGTTCGCGTTCCAGAACGTGCCGGTCGTGCTGCTCGACGCCTCGACGCTGTTCTCGAAGTGGTCGGCGTCCTCGCTCGTCGACGCGCTCAGCCAGCCGGCGCTGTGGGACGCCGCGAAGACCAGCGCAATCCTCGCGGTGCTCTCGGTGGTCCTCGACCTCGCCCTGCTGCTGCCGCTCGCGATCATCGCCGAGATCCGTGCCCCGCGCCTGCGGCCCGTGCTCAGCGCGCTCACGCTGCTCCCGTGGGTGATCCCGCCGATCGCGTTGGTGGTCGGGGTCGCGGCGACGTTCCGCGACGTCGCACCCGGGTTCCTCACGAGCACGCTCAGCCTGGTGCCGTTCTACGCGATCTGGGCGATGCCGTTCACCTACCGGGCCCTCGACTCCGGTCTGCGGGCGATCAACGCCCGGACGCTGGTCGAGGCGGCACGCAGCCTCGGCGCATCCGAGCTGACGGTGCTGTTCCGCGTGATCGTCCCGAACTTGAGCGCATCGATCGTCGCAGCCAGCGGCCTGACCGCGGCACTCGTGCTCGGCGAGTTCGCGTTCGCGTCGTTGCTGCTCAAGAACACGCTCCCGACCTACCTGGTCAACTACCAGCGCGACTCCCCCCAGGCCGGGATGGCGCTCGCGCTCGCCG